>JAQRMV010000069.1 GCA_028598985.1 Gammaproteobacteria bacterium | reverse complement strand
CCAACGTAGAATATTTATTGCCTTTGGCATTGGTGGCATTTTTAATTATAGGTGTGTGGGCCTTGCGACTCTATTTTGATTTTGTAGCCCAAGTGTTCCACAAAAAAAGTTTTAATAAGGGGCTTAATAATTCGTTGGCTCAAATGTTACCGGCTTTTGCCTTTGGTATGGTTGCAGTGGGTTTTTCGGCCACCGCAATTTTTAGCCACAACCCTGCAGTGGTCACCGTAGCTATGGGCTTATCTATTTTCTTCTTAGTGGCCACTGCAATTATTGGCACTCTTAAAATGATCATGGGCTTTAACGATTTGTTTGAGCACGGTGCAAGCCCCATGAGTCTACCAACCCTGTGGGTATTAATTCCTATCTTGACGGTCAGTGGCATCGCCGTGCTGCGTCTAGATCATGGCATATCACATACCTTATTAAAGGTAGAGCCTTCCAGCAATTTGGTGTTTTTAACTAGCGTGTTTGCTATTCAAATTTTCATCGCTCTAATGGGTTATGCGGTGATGCGCCGTATGCACTATTTCCGTGATTTGTTTTCATCACAAGCCAACACTGTCAATCAATCACCTGTGGCCTTTGCACTAGTTTGTCCCGGTGTAGCTTTATCGGTAATGGGCCAGTTTTTTATAAATAAGGCCTTAGTGAGCAGTGGCTTATTGGTTAAGTTTGGCATTGTTTATTTTGGCCTTACTGCCATTGTCTTAGTAGTGCAATTGGCAACACTTTGGTTGATGTTTAAATTAATTCGTAGACAAATTAGCGGCCCCGTAGAAACCGTAAAGGTACAGCAAGCCAAAGCAGCGTAATATTTTTTAAACAGGCGGGAAAAGAATTATGAAATGTAATATAGGTAAAACAGAACGGGCCATCCGTATTATAGTGGGTGGTGCCATGATTGGTGGCGGTTTGGTTTATGAGTCTTGGTGGGGCGCATTAGGCCTAATGCCATTGATCACGGGATTTGCTGGCACCTGTCCTGCGTATATTTTAACGGGTAAAAAAAGCTGTGACATAAACTAACCATTGATGTGCCTCGCAGGATCAATAAAAAAGAGCCATAATGGCTCTTTTTTTGGTTAAGGAGTTGTTAATGGAGAAGGCGTTTAGTGTGGTGCCTTTTGATATTTCAGACCGAGATGCGCTTGTTGCGCTGTGGCAAAGTTGTCATTTAACTAAGCCTTGGAATGACCCCCATAAAGACATTGACCGAAAGATAAAAGACCCAGTAGGCGGCCTATTTGTAGTGCATGATGAGCAGGCCTTAATCGCCAGTGTCATGTTAGGTTATGACGGGCATAGAGGCAGTGTGTATTATTTAGCAGTCCACCCCAGTTATCAAGGTTGCGGTTTAGGGCGCTTGTTAATGGACTATTGTGAGGATTTTTTGTTAACCCTTGAATGCCCTAAAATCAATCTCTTTGTGCGTGACACTAATGTGGCGGTGTTGGAATTTTACGACAACCTCGGTTATGTCTTAGATGCTTCTAGAGTATTAGGAAAGCGTCTCATTGCAGACGATTAAGGACAAGATATGACACTCACAACTTGGCTTTCGCTGGTGGCTATCTGCTGTTTAGGGGCAATGTCACCTGGCCCAAGCTTAGCCGTAGTATTGCGACACACCCTCAGCAATGGCCGCACCCATGGCATAGCTACAGCAGTGAGTCATGCGCTTGGTGTAGCCCTATGGGCCTTGTTAACGGTGTGGGGTTTGGCAGTGTTAGTGGTGGAGTGGCCACTAATGTATAAGCTATTAACCTATGCTGGTGCAGCTTATCTTATGTGGATGGGTATTAAGGCATTAAGATCTAATGGCGTTGGCCCCATGGCTGTAGAACCTGTGGTTGCACCCATAGGCGAGGCCGCACTTGATGGCTTAATGGTGTCTTTACTTAACCCTAAGTTGGCGTTCTTTTTTATTGCTTTGTTTTCACAATTTGTATCGGCTGAACTGGTGCTGGCGGATAAGCTTATTATGACAGGCACAGCCTCAATGATAGATGCCGTATGGTACATTATTGTAGCTGTGTCACTTTCCCATTCTAAGGTATTGGAAAAGTTGCAGAAGAAGTCGGCTACAATTGATAAGATTAGTGGTGTTATATTGCTTGGCTTGGCCTTGCGAGTGCTTACGCTGTAGGCTGTAGCCAATTGTCTGTGGGGTAATCGCAGGCGTCATCTACTAAGTGTAGGGTGAATGCCTGACGAGAGCGATCTGAAGTATTGGCTGCGCTGTAATGAGGTAGCTGTCCATGAAGTATGATCAACGTCCCCGCGGGCACTTCTAATAATTCTAATGGCTGTTCTGGCCATGGGCTATCATCTAAAGACTCAAACTCAGTGCCGCCATTATTAGACAGCTTAAAGCGCTGTTTTAGGGCTATAGTGTGGCCGCCTGGCAATGCTTGCAAGCACCCGTTTTCCACCGTAGCGTCTTCTAGCGCCAACCAAAATCCGATACAACTTTTAGGCTGTGTGTACAAAAACGTAGAATCTTGATGTAGACCTACTTCGCCGCCAATACTGGGTTGTTTAAAAATGTGCATCGATTGTAATGCGCGAGGTTTTTTAATACCAAGCGCTAGGCCCAAATCAGAAAACCCCAATTCTTTTACCATGGCTTTATAAACCGGATCTAATCGATGTTGAGCGTGGCCAATTTTGTTGATGGATTGTTGTTTAGGTACGGTAAAATTGCCATTGTTATCGATGGCTTTTTCTTCAAAGAAAAAACGAATAGCATTACCCGATGTTAGAAAGTAGTCATCACTAGAGCGTTGTTGTTCATCGGTGGTGAATATAGAGCGCTTTTCCGGGGGTTCAAATGCCTCAATAAGTTGAGCAGCCCTCTGTATTAAAGTTTGACGCTGTGTTGGCGATATAAAATCCTTAATAACAAGGTAACCTTGTTGGTTAAATTGTGTGAGTTGTGCAGGGCTAAGCATTATATGTGGCCTATAACCAGTCGATCGTTGTTTCGCCCTGGGCATCAATATTTAACCATTGATCTGGGGCGTCGCCTTCTTGCCAGCTAGATGCCACGCAGCGTATGGTGGATTGAAAGTGATTAAAGGCATCTTGGGCACAAGCTCTATCATTAGTCCATGGTGTGTTTGTGGTATTAAACCAAATGCTACTAAAATGCCCTTCAACTTTGCTAAGTACAATGATTTCGAATGCTTGCTGTTTGTTGGCGGTGTCGTTGCTGGCACCGGTAAAGGTAGCCCAATACGTCTGACGTTGAGGGCTAGAACTTTTGACTTCCAAGCTGGATGTGCAGGCTTCTAGCCATGTTTTTATGGCTTCTGGGCTGGCGGACTTGATGTAAATTTCAATATCGGTTTGGGTTTGAGTCATGATCATTCCTTTGCCATCAAACGAGTAAGAATACCCAAGTACACCTTGGTCAATTGCTCTAAATCGCTTACTTTTACACATTCATTAATCTTGTGGATAGTGCCGTTACAGGGGCCAAGTTCAACCACTTGAGCCCCAGTGGGCGCAATAAAACGGCCATCGGAAGTGCCGCCAGCGGTAGACAGTTCGGTGTCAGTGCCGGTGATGTCTTTAATGGCCTCACGGCACGCGTCAACCAAGGCGCCAGACTCTGTTAAGAATGGTAGGCCGTTGTAGGTCCACTGAATATCATAGGCCACATTATGGCCATCTAAAATGGCTTCAACTCTGGTTGTTAAATCATCCGCTGTAAGTTCTGTGGAATAGCGAAAATTACACATCACTTCCACATGACCCGGCACTACGTTAGAAGCGCCAGTGCCGCCATTAATGTTGGCGATTTGGAAACTGGTGGGAGGAAAAGAAGCATTGCCACTATCCCACGTGGTGGAAACCAGTTCTGCTAAAGCAGGTGCAACCTTGTGAATAGGATTGTCTACTAAGTGAGGATAGGCCACATGGCCCTGAATGCCTTTGGCGGTAATAGCTGCGGTCAATGAACCCCGGCGCCCATTTTTAATCACATCCCCTAATGTATGGCTCGAAGAAGGTTCTCCCACAATACACCAATCTATTTTTTCGTTACGCGCTTCCAAGGTGTCAATAACCCGGGTGGTGCCATCCACAAATGGGCCTTCTTCATCACTGGTGATCAGTAACGCTAAGCTACCACGATGGTTTGGATATAAAGCAATGAATTTTTCAAGCGCAACAACCCAAGCCGCCAAGCTACCTTTCATATCGGCAGCCCCACGGCCGTATATAAAACCGTCTTTAATAGTGGCTTCAAATGGCGGTGTGTGCCACTGATCTACTGGGCCACTGGGCACCACATCGGTATGGCCAGCAAAGGCAAATACCGGCTTTTGGGTGCCACGACGAGCCCAAAAGTTATCCACCTCGCCAAAGCGCATACGTTCAATATTAAAACCAATAGCCTCTAGTCGAGCAATCATTAGCTCTTGGCAGCCTTTATCTTGTGGTGTAACGGATGCACGACCTATAAGGTCTTGGGTTAGCGCGATAGTAGGTGACACGGGCATGGTTTGAGGCTTCTTTAATTATTGGTGTGTAAGTCGGCGTTTAGCTCAACCGCAGTGCGGTTGGGTTTCACTTCTATGCGGCCGTTTAAGGAATTGCGGCGGAACAATAGGTCTGGCTTTCCTGCCAAACTTGAGGCTTTAACCGTGTCCACTTGCTCATTGTTCATATCTAACAATACAACTTTTGAACCACCAGTGATGTATAAGCCCGCTTCAATGATGCAGCGATCACCTATAGGAATGCCCATGCCAGCGTTGGCACCAATAAGGCTGTCTTCGCCCACCGAATTAACGATTTTACCGCCGCCAGAAAGCGTGCCCATAGTAGAACAGCCTCCGCCTAAGTCACTGTTATGGCCTACGGTAACCCCTGCTGAAATGCGGCCTTCGATCATACCGTGGCCTAGGGTGCCCGCGTTAAAGTTAATAAAACCTTCGTGCATCACCGTAGTGCCTTCGGCGACGTGGGCGCCTAGGCGAACACGGGATGCATCGCCAATACGGATGCCTTTTGGCACGGCGTAATCGGCCATACGTGGAAATTTGTCTACGGCGTTAACATGCAGCCATTCACCGCGTAAACGCGCGTCCATTTGGCGTTGGGTTAGGTCATCTATAGCGATTGCACCTTCGTTAGTCCAAGCTACGTTAGGCAAAAGGCCAAAAATGCCATTTAAATCCATAGAATTAGGTCGTTTAAGGCCAGTAGAAAGCAGCTGTAGTTTAAGATAAACCTCGGGTGTGCTTTGTGGGCCAGTGTCGGTCTCTAATAAAGTGACCACCATAGGTTGGCCTTTGTCAGCGGCCTGGGTGAGCCATTTGGCTTGGTCGGCATGGTCTGCAATGGAACATGCTTCAGCCAGTTGGCTGGCTTGTTTTGCATTAATCTGCAGAGCATGATTGCCAGAGGCTAACGAGCTGCCTAAAACGCCAGAAATGGCGGCTACCAAGTCCGCGTTAGGGTTTAAAATAGGCTGTGGGTAGAAAACCTCTAACCAATCGCCTTGGCTAGATTGGCTACCAATACCAAAGGCAAAACTAAAATGGCTCATGTCACTCTCCAAAAATAGGTTAAATCTTAAAGTTTAAAAATAGTGGTGTATTGTTCGGCGTTAAAGCCCACAAAGGCCTGAATTTGTTGATCATTTTGCTTAGCCTGGTGGGGCTGCATAACCAGTAGCGGTCGTTTAATCATGCTTGGATATTCCTCAAGCAAGGCGCAAACGGTGTCTTCATTAACAGCGTCTTGTTGTGCCGTGGACAATTTTCGCCACGTAGTGCCGCGTTTGTTGAGTAAAGTTTCCCAACCAACATGGCCTATCCATTGTTGAAGCTCATTCCTGCTGGGTGGCTGTTTTTTGTAATCTCTAAAATCAAACTCAATACTTGCATCGACAAGCCATTTTTTGGCCTTTTTAATGGTGTCGCAATTACTGATGCCGTGCATTTGTACTTGGGTCACAGGTGTTTCCGTAGCAATTGAAGAAGGGCTGTGTATGACCCTAAAGCGAAGACCAAATAGTACCAGAAGTGGGTATGGATTAGCTATTTTGAGGTTTGAAAAATAAGCTTTATTGGGTGTGCGTATCTAAAGCATTACAGATGTCGCTTTCCAAAGTTTGTAATAAGCGCCCATCTTCAATGCGCTTTCCATTATTTAAAGTGATAAAAAATACGTCTTCTACTCGGCCTCCAATGGATTGAATTTTGGCTTTTTGAATACTAATACCTAAACGCATAAAGACTAAACCCACTTGGGCCAATAAGCCGGGCCTGTCTGCGCTGGACAATTCTAAACGAGTCCAGCTGCGACCCTCAGGGTTGCTGAGGCTTACAATTGAAGGGTGGTTAAAGAATTTATGGGTTCTGGGCTGACGCTGTTGCACAATATAACCAAATTCATCCGGAAACTGCAGTGCTTGGATTAAGCGATGTTGTAGTTTTTCCAAAAGGGCTGGAGTTTGGTTAATGGTTTTGCCATTAGCATCCAACACCACAAAGGTGTCCATGCTGTAACCGTCTTCGGTAGTGATGATGCGTGCGTCTTGGATATCTAGGTGTAACTGACCAAGAATGGCGCACAGGGCTGCGAATAAGTTGGGTTTGTCTTGGGTATAAACGAACACCTGAGTGCCGCCTTCAAAGGCACTATAAGAAGTCTCGCTAATGGCCACAACAGGGCCATCAACCTGATGGTTTAAAATAGTTCGGGTATGCCAGGCGATGGTTTTTGCATTTTCGCGGATAAAATAATCATCGCCCAAGTTTTTCCATAAGCGCATCACCGAGGCAGGGTTAAATCGTTGCTCCTGCAACAGCTTTCGCGCGTCAGTTTGGCTTTGCTCAATCAAAGCATGATGATCCACTGGTACGTCTAGCCCCAAGCGGAGCACCCTATTGGTAGCGGTGTAAAGCTGGCGTAATAGGGAGGCGCGCCAGTTATTCCATAATGCTGGGTTAGTGGCGTTAATGTCACAAACTGTGAGTACATAAAGATAGCCTAGGTGTAGCTCATCCTCCATTTTTTTGGCGAATTCATGGATGATGTCTGGGTTGCTTATGTCTCGTTTTTGGGCTGTCATCGACATCAGTAAATGATTGCGTACTAACCAGCTAACTAATTCAGTGTCCCACTTGCCTAGTTGGTGCTGCTTACAAAAGTGACGTACTTCTTCGGCCCCAACTACCGAATGGTCGCGGCCACTGCCTTTGCCTATGTCATGGTAAAGGCCTGCAATATAGAGTAGTTCAATTTTAGGCAGTTCATGCACTAGGCGGCCTGCTACGGGGAAGCGTTCCTGTTCCCTAGGGAGCAAGAGCTCGCGCATTTTTTTTACCACTTTCATGGTGTGAGCGTCTACCGTATAGATGTGATACAGGTCGTGTTGCATGCGGCCAACGATCTTGTTAAAGCTGGGAAGGTAATCCCCTAGCACCCCTTGGCGCTGCATTTCTAACAAAGTATGGGACATGCGTTCGGGGGAGCGAAGAAGCTCCATAAACAAGCTGTTAACGCGAATGTCTCGACGGTATTTATCGTCTATCAAATGGCGATGAGCTTGTATTATCCGCTTACACTCGGCGCCAATGGCATTGCACTGCGGATTTTGCGCCAAAATAACAAATGCTTCCATTATGGCGAATGGTTGACGTAAAAATACGCTGGGATAGCAGGCTTGCAAGCGGCCATTGCGTAACTCAAAACGTTTATTGATAGACACAACTTGATCATCTTCGTGGGCATGAAGGATGGCTTGGTCAAACAATTGCAACAAGGTTTGGTTTAATTCCGCTAAATGCATAACCGTGCGGTAATAACGGTGCATAAATTGCTCTACGGCAAGTTCATCGTCATTGTCTTGATAACCAAAAAACTCTGCTAATTTGTGCTGGTGGTCAAATAACAACCGATCTTCTGGGCGTTTAGCAATGAGGTGGAGGGCGTATCGAATGGTCCATAAATAATTTGTGCCTTCTTTAAGGGTGTCTAGCTCACCTTGATTGAGGTAGTTATGGCCAGACAGTTGGGCCATGTAGCGTAGCCCGAAATGGCGCTTACCTATCCAACCAATGGTTTGAATGTCTCGCAAACCACCAGAGGAATTTTTGATATTGGGTTCTAAATTGTATTCAGTATCGTTGGTGCGTATATGTCTTTGTTGCTGGGTGGCGACGCGGGCTTTGTAGAAAGCTTCATCGCTCCATGCTTGATCCGAAATAACCCAGTCAAAAACCTTTTTACGCAGGCCAGACTTGCCGATTAATGTGTGCGATTCGAGCAAGCTGGTGGCAATGGTGATGTCATCCTTGGCTTGTTCGTAACAATCATCTAAAGTGCGGACACTAGAGCTTATTTGTAAGCCTAGATCCCAGATAAAGGTAATAAATTCTTGGGTGCAACCGTGCCAGCTAGGCTCGTCTAAGTTGTTACCTAACAGGATCAGTAGATCGATATCTGACTGGGGGTGTAACTCCCCACGGCCATAGCCCCCCACGGCAACAAGAGCAGCCTCTTCGGGCCAGTTGTATTGCTGCCATGCCAAGCAGAGAATTTGATCCACCAGCCATGCCCTGGCGTGAATGAGTTCGTAAATGCGGGTTTCTTTATGGGTATTAAACAGCGCGTCTAATTGGGCTTGGCCATCTTGGAGCACAGCTTTAAGAACTTTGGCTGCGCTGTGGTGTTTTAATCGTTGCTCTAGGTCTTGATGATTAACCAGCTGGGCTTGTAGTTGGTCGCTCACCAAAGACATAGTTAGCTCATTTCTTCTTTACGAATGGTGAGGTTTTCGTAGCCGCTTGATGTGACTAATATAGTGTGTTCAAACTGAGCGGATAAACGTTTGTCCACAGTTGTCACAGTCCAGCCGTCATTTTTGTTCAGTTTGACATGGCGCTTACCTGCATTAAGCATGGGTTCAATGGTAAAGATCATGCCTTCTTTCAGCTCAACCCCAGTGTTAGCCCTGCCGTAATGAAGTACCTGGGGATCTTCATGAAAGCCTAGGCCAATACCATGACCACAGTACTCCTGCACGATGGAATAGTGATTTGCTTCTGCATGAACTTGAATGGCATGGCCTATGTCGCCTAAGCGAGCACCAGGTTTAACGAGCTCCATGCCCTTATATAAGCACTCTTGCGTGATGGCTACTAAGCGCTCTGAGTGGGGTGCGACCTTTCCAATAGGGAACATCCGACTTGTGTCGCCATGGTAACCGTCTTTAATAACGGTGATGTCGATGTTAACCCAGTCACCGTTTTTTAATGGTTTGTCATTAGGAATGCCATGGCACACTACTTGGTTTACAGAAGTACAAATAGACTTAGGGAAACCGTGGTAATTTAATGGTGCAGGAATCGCACCTTGCACATCAACGATGTAGTCATGACACAGTTGATTGAGTTTGTTGGTAGTAACACCTACTTTTACGTGTTCTTGGATCATCTCCAAAACTTCTGCAGCCAATCGGCCAGCTACGCGCATTTTTTCTATTTCGGTGGCGTCTTTAATTAGTATGTTCATGAATCTTCTCAATGCTTCTAAAGGCTACAGCAGGCTTGGTTGAGCCAATATAAAGGGTGGCTTTAAGCTTGGGCCAATTATATCAGACTAATGTGGAAAAATGGGGCACTATAAAAGCGTTTGGTTTGTTGCGTATATTCATAAAATGCTTTGCTATTAGTGCCTGTTTCATGGTATAAATTGCGCGCCCAAATTTTAACTAGTCTGTTTTAATCAATGGATTAGTGGATTTGGAGCTTAAACTATAACGTCACACAT
>JAQRMV010000068.1 GCA_028598985.1 Gammaproteobacteria bacterium | reverse complement strand
AGTTTAAAAAGGTTTGCCCTTGCGGGGTGATTTGCACGCTGCGGTTATCGCGTATAAATAGAGTCACGCCTAGCTCTGCCTCTAACTGACGAATAGTGCGGGAAAGGGCCGACAAACTGACGTGGCAGGCAACACTAGCTTTGCCAAAATGAAGGTGCTGGGCCAATGCTAAACATTGTTTTAAATTTCTAATATCCATGCACCCAACTTTAGCACATTGGCCACCCTATGTTGCAAAAATCGGCTTACAATGTATCGCATATATCAATTTACGAAAACACCTTCAAGGCGTATCATGGCGGCAGTTTGAAATCACTTTATATTGATTCTAGATTTAATCATTTTTAACTACGCTAACCTAAGGGCTTTCCCATGTCTAACAACTATTTTAATACCTTGCCATTGCGCGAGCAGCTTGAACAACTCGCCAAGTGCCGTTTTATGCACATGAACGAATTCACCGACGGTGTAGAGGCCCTTAAAGGCAAAAAAATGGTCATTATTGGTTGTGGCGCCCAAGGCCTTAACCAAGGTTTAAACCTACGTGACAGTGGCTTAGATGTGTCTTACACCTTACGCCAAACGGCGATTGACGAAAAGCGTCAGTCTTACAAAAACGCAACTGACAACGGCTTTACTGTTGGTACCTACGAAGAATTAATTCCTACTGCAGACATCGTACTTAACCTAACACCAGACAAGCAGCATACGCCTGTTGTCACTGCCGTTATGCCATTAATGAAGCAAGGCGCATGCTTGTCTTACTCCCACGGTTTTAACATCGTAGAGGAAGGCATGCAGATTCGTGACGACCTTACGGTCATCATGGTGGCCCCTAAGTGCCCAGGTTCAGAAGTACGTGCTGAGTACGTACGTGGCTTTGGTGTGCCAACATTAATCGCCGTACACGAAGACAACGACCCACAAGGCCAGGGTTTAGCATTGGCTAAAGCTTACGCTGTAGGCACAGGCGGCCATAAGGCCGGTGTATTAATGTCTTCTTTCATCGCTGAAGTGAAGTCTGACCTAATGGGCGAGCAAACCATTCTTTGTGGCATGCTACAAACCGGTTCATTGCTGTGCTTTGACAAGATGATCGACAAAGGTATGGACGCAGGTTATGCCTCTAAGTTGATTCAATTCGGTTGGGAAACCATTACCGAAGCCCTTAAGTATGGTGGTGTAACCAACATGCTAGACCGCCTGTCTAACCCAGCCAAGATCAAAGCCTTTGATCTTTCTGAAGAGTTGAAAGTGATCATGCGTCCGCTTTACAACAAGCATCAAGACGACATCATCAACGGCACTTTTTCTTCTACCATGATGGCAGACTGGGCTAACGATGACGTTAACCTATTAGGCTGGCGTGCAGAAACGGGGGAAACAGCCTTTGAAAAGACGCCTGCCGGCGACATGGAAATTTCTGAGCAAGAATACTTCGATCACGGCATCTTAATGGTAGCTATGGTTAAAGCCGGGGTTGAATTGGCGTTTGAGACCATGACCGCTGCGGGCATCATTGCCGATTCTGCCTACTACGAGTCTTTGCATGAAACTCCATTAATCGCTAACACCATTGCCCGTAAGAAATTGTACGAAATGAACGCAACTATTTCTGACACTGCCGAATATGGCTGTTATTTATACAACCACGCATGTTTGCCGCTATTGGGCGACTTCATGAAAAACATCGATACTGACGTGATTGGTCGAGGCCTTAGCAGCGATGACAACGGCGTAGATAACGCTCGTTTGATTGAAGTTAACGAAGCCTTACGTAGCCACCCAGTAGAAGCCATTGGTGCCACCTTGCGTGGCCATATGGCCGACATGAAGAAGATCGTTTAAGCGAGATTCCTTATGATCCAGCTGCGCGAGCTATCAGTTGAGTTTGACGAAGGTTTTCAACTCAAACACATCAACTGGCAGCTTGAGCCGCAGCAACATTGGCTGATTACCGGTGCTAATGGCGCTGGTAAGTCGGCCCTCGCCGCCGTGTTAGCTGGCTATGGAGAGATCCTGGCTGGTAGCACAAGCGGCCTTCCTGCTAAGTGCGGGTGGGTGTCTTTTGAAGCCCAAGCCGAACTCATTCAAGCCGAACTTAAAAAAGATGATGCCGATATTACCGACGTTATTAGTCTTGGCACTCCTGTACGAGAAATCATCTTTACAGATGAAATAGATCCTGTGATGGCACGGGAGTTAATTAATAAGTTTGAATTAGATTATTTACTCGAACGTGCATTCCGCAAACTCTCCACGGGTGAATCCCGCAAAGTGATGCTTATTCGTGCTTTGTCGTGTCATGCTCAATTATTGATTTTAGACGAGCCCTTCGACGGCCTAGATAGCGCCACCCACACCCTATTGCAAAACCACCTAGCGCAAGTGGTGCTACATACGCCTGTCATTATGGTGCTCAATCGGTTTGATGAAATCCCAGATTTTGTTAGCCACATAGCCTATATGGAAAACGGTGAATTACGTCATCAGGTGCAACGTGAAGACACCAAAGCCTACGCCGAGCTGTATCAACTACTACACCTTAAAACCACAGAATTACAAGTGCCAGAGGCCGATGCAGACAGCAAAACCCCGGCCCTAGATCCTGCTGCACCATTGGTTAAACTTCATAACATCTGCGTTAAATATCCCGACATGGTGTTAATTAAAGATCTTGATTGGACCATTAAACCCAATCAACACTGGCAACTTAGCGGCCCTAACGGTAGCGGAAAAACGGCGTTATTGTCGCTGATTACTGGCGACCACCCGCAGTGTTATACCAATGACATTTTTGTATTTGGTTTTCAACGGGGCAATGGCGAAAGCATTTGGCAGATTAAGCAGTATATTGGTTATGTATCCACCGCTTTACAGTGGGAATACCGTGTCGGCACTAGTCTTCGCAATGTGGTGATCTCTGGCTTTTATGACAGCATTGGTTTGTACAGTAAAAGTACCGACAGGCAAAAACAAATTGCCGATCAATGGCTAGCCTTATTAGGCATGCAAAACAGGGCAGATCAGCCGTTTAACAAACTGTCCTATGGTGATCAGCGCTTGGTCCTTATTGCCCGCGCCATGGTTAAGCACCCTCCTCTTTTAATCTTAGATGAGCCTTGTTTAGGCCTAGACGATCTTAACCGTCAGTTGGTGTTAGCTTTAATTGAAAAGATTTGTGCCGCACAAGAAACTTCGGTGATTTACGTCAACCATCATGCCCAAGACCGTATTGCTGGCATTAGTCGTTATTTAACCTTAAAAAAATCTTGCGACAATAGCTAATTGTCTCGCATGGCAGCTCATCATCGGGTACAGTTTAGCCCTAAGTAATTCATATTCAAGGATTAGTAATGAAAAGCTGGATGTTACTGCTCTGTGCTGTGGTGTGTGAAGTTGTGGGCACCTCGGCCATTAAATATTCCGAAGGTTTTACTAAAATAGTGCCTACAGTGATTGTATTTATTGGTTTTGGCGTGGCCTTTTATTTACTCTCCATTACCCTTAAAGTGATCCCCATAGGTATGGCCTATGCGGTATGGTCTGGCCTTGGCATTGTGCTTATCTCTGTGATTGGCCATTTTGTATTCCAGCAACGTTTAGACACCCCAGCCTTTATAGGCATGAGTTTTATTTTGGCTGGCGTTATCATTATGCAGGTGTTTTCTAAGGCTGTAGCTCACTAATGCCTAAAGTTGGCATGCCCAAAATAAGGCGACCACAGCTTATACGCGCCACCATGGATGTGATCAACCAAGTAGGCTTTCTCAATGCCTCTGTGGCCAAAATAGGCCAACAGGCGGGCGTTTCCCCTAGCATAATCAATCATTATTTTGGCGGTAAAAGTGGTTTGGTTGAAGCCACTATGCGTAGTATTTTGCAAGACCTTGCCCAAGGTATTAACTTACGTTTATCCACCGTACCTAAAAATGATACCTTGGGGCGAATAGAAGCCATAGTGGGTGAAAATTTTAGTTCTCACCAACAAGATGAAGCAGTGGTAAAGACTTGGCTAGCCTTTTGGGCCCAAGCCATGCATGACCCAGCCTTAAATCGCTTACAACGGGTGAATGAAAAACGTTTATTATCTTATCTTAGGCTGGAATTAAAGCGATCAATGCCCCATCAACAAGCCCAGATGGTAGCCACCAGCATTGCTGCATTAATAGACGGCATTTGGCTACGTGGTGCGCTAAATCCACAAGGTATGGACCCAGACCTTGCCCGCAGGGTGGTTAAAGATTATTTGTCTTTATACCTTCAAACGGCGTCTAAAAATCGCGCCATTAAACCGTAACCTAAAGTAGCTAGATCTAAACCATCACTGGCTAGTGGTATTTGAAATTTCATGCCCCCGCCGGGAATGCGCTCCAGTGCGACGCCATTTAATTTTTGTAACTGTGTTACTAAAATCTGTTGATTTCCTTGGGGCAAAATCAGCTCGATACGATCACCAATTTTTAGCTGGTTTTTACTTAAAAGCTGCAATTGTTGTTGTGCTTCATCGTAGCCGATCACCTCTCCCACCAGCTGTTGTTGGTGTTCACGAGAATGGCCCTGTACGTAATTTTGGTATTCGTGGGTATGGTGTCTCTGGAAGAAACCATCGGTATAACCACGGCTTGCCAAGTTCTCTAATTGCCCAAACAGCTTGGGGTCGAATGCTCGCCCTGCCGCTGCATCATCCACTGCTTGTCTATAACATTGCACCACACGTGATACATAGTTAATAGACTTAGTGCGGCCTTCTATTTTTAGAGAATCAACACCGATATCCACCAACCGCTGCACATGCTCAATAGCACGCAAGTCTTTAGAATTCATAATATAGGTGCCTTGGTCATCTTCTTCCATGGTGATGGATTCACCAGGGCGGCCTTGTTCTTCAATCAGTATGCGGTTGATATCCCCTACGCTGCGTTCTACATTATTCCCAGCACTATTTTGTACGGCTTGCACGGCCTGTATGTCACCATTTTCATGACCTGCTGATTCCACCTCTTTGTACTTCCAACGGCAGGCATTGGTACACGTGCCCTGGTTGGAATCACGGTGATTAATATAACCAGACAACAAACAGCGTCCAGAATAGGCCATACATAAAGCCCCATGCACAAACACTTCTAATTCCATGTCTGGGCATTGTTGACGAATCTCTGCCACTTCATCCAAAGACAGTTCTCGGGATAAAATAATGCGTTCCACGCCCATGGTTTGCCAAAACTTTACCGTGGCGT
This sequence comes from Gammaproteobacteria bacterium, assembly GCA_028598985.1. Taxonomy (GTDB): domain Bacteria; phylum Pseudomonadota; class Gammaproteobacteria; order Pseudomonadales; family Balneatricaceae; genus Njordibacter. The sequence goes on along the minus strand of JAQRMV010000068.1, from coordinate 5,451 downwards.
AGTTTACCGTGTTGGCTTGAACAGAAAGATGAAGAGGCTGATCTGGCCATGCTTCTCTGGCCAGCATCATTAATCCTGGGTCTGCCATAATGAGTGCATCAGGCCCCATGGCCACCAGTGGCGTTAAGTCTTTAACAAAGGTTTTTATTTTGCTGTTGTGGGGCAAAATATTGGCCGTAACATAGAGTTTTTTATTAAGCGCGTGGGCTTTATTAATACCTTGTTCTAAGTTTTGTAAATCAAAGTCATTTTCCCTCACCCGCAGGCCATAACGAGGCATGCCGGCATACACGGCATCAGCTCCATAAGCAAAGGCGTAATCTAGATGAGCAAGGGTTCCCGCCGGAGCGAGTAATTCTGGAACAACAATATTAGACATGTGGGCAGGTACAGAAGATAAAATAGCCGCGTATTCTACTCCCTTAAAAGCACCATTTTATTGACTTAGGTTATACAAAGCCCAGAATTCGTCTACTCTGGCTCCGTCATAATGGTCGGTATACTCTGCCGGCAACAGTTGCAGGTCGCCATGGGTGGCTGGATGGCAGATGATTTCTGTAGGCTGGTTTATTTTAGCTAGCTGTTGGTGCCATAGATTACGCAAGATAAATTGCTTACGACCGGGATATTTAAAGGGCAAATAAGACAAACCCGTTCTTTTTACAGCCAATTTTGCCCTTATAGAGAACCAACATAATAAAAATTGCGGCTTACCCAACAAACCCCAATCTAGCACCAGCCGAGTATGGCCCAGACCTAAGGCTTTAGCCTGTGGCGCTATGCGGTCTATAATACCCGGCAATAAATGAACATGGTGGTGGGAATCAAAATAATTTAAAACCACGCCTTGTGCTTGCAAGGCCTTCACTTGCAGAGTGAATTCTTCTTCAATATCGATTAACAACGATTTGCCCAGCTTACGAAAACCAAACCTACTTTGTTTAATTAAATGTATCAAGGGTTTAGTTTGTGCCAGCCCATCAACATGGTATCGGCCTGTTTTTTGGCCTAATAACTCGCCATTGGTAAGATTAAAATGTAAGCCTAATTGAATGCCCGGTACGGCCTTTAACTCATCTAATAAGTACTCTTTGTGTAAGCTATTAGCCATGATAGAAATGCGTTTAATGACCCCTAACTGGGCCAATTTAAGCATGCCTTCATTCACGGCAGGAGAAATACCCCAATCATCCGAAGTGATCTGTAACAACTGATTCTGACTCGCGCTCAAGGGAGTTCGTGGTTGATATTCACCACGGTATTTTTTGTATTTTAAGTGTGCCAAAGACTTAATAGACCGAATAAGCTCGCCACTCAGGCGTAGGGTTGATTGGTCGTGGTCGTGCATTAAGGTTACTGGGATAGACGTAACTTTGTCACCATGGCCTTGGGCCAACAAGAACATTTCCACATCGAAAGAAAACCCATGGCAGGTCAAATGGCAGAAAAGCTTGGTAGCAAAATTTCGCGTCATCAGCTTAATGCCGCATTGGGTATCCGATTGATCAATGCGGAACAGTCGCCTAACCGCTTGATTATAAAGCAGGCCAAATACATGACGCTTAAATAAAGAAGGCAGTAATTTAGTGGGCAAATGCACACGGCTTTTTACTAAACGCCGATTCCCCACCACTAGGCTAGAGCCATTACCCACATCTTCTTTAGCTTGAATTAAAAAAGCCAAATCAAAAGGGAGATCCGCATCAATAAATGCAATTAGCTCATACTGTGTTTGTAAAAAAGCCGATTGTAACGCTGCGCCTTTGCCTTTGGGCTGGAGGTGCATATGAGAAACTACTCGTAAATCACCTGAAAAAGTAGACGTAAGTAGCGCGTGGGTTTTCTGAACCTCGTTCAGGTCGCCGTTCACACAGATAACTATCTCAAACTCCCCCTGCCAATGTTGCTCAAGGTACTGTAGCAACACTTCAACTTTATGTTGAATAAACTCACCGCTGGCTTTTGCAGGGATGATGACAGAAAGGTTGGATGATGCCATGTGGCTAAGCCATATTTATTGCTTCAGGTCGACCATTGTAAAACAATTACGCCTTGCTGTTTAGTCGGGCGTCATCGGTGATCCAGAAGCCATTGCCCGTAATGGAGTTCCCGTACGTTGCTGTTGCTGCCACTGGTCTGCAATCCACACTTTAGCATTGGAAGGGGCGAGTGGTGTGTTACCTAAAATCAAATCTGCTGCCTTTTCTGCCACCATAATAGTGGGTGCATTAAGATTACCATTGGTAATCACAGGGAAGATAGAAGAATCTACCACCCTTAAGCCATCTATACCGCGCACCTTGCATTCACTGTCGAGTACGGCCATGGGATCATCATCGGCACCCATTTTGCAGGTACACGAAGGGTGGTAGGCGCTTTCTACATTTTCCTTTACCCAAGCATCAATTTCATCATCAGTTTGCACCTTGGCTCCAGGCTGTATCTCTTCGCCTTTAAAGGGATCTAGGGCAGGTTGATTAAGCAATTCACGGGTAAGACGAATGCAGTCTCGCCAATCTTGCTTGTCTTGTTCTGTACTAATGTAGTTAAACAAAATCTCTGGCGCATCACAGGCTTGGTTCGACACGATACGGATATGGCCACGGCTGCTTGGTTTATTAGGGCCTACATGCACTTGGTAGCCGTGGCCATCAAATGCCGCATTGCCGTCGTAGCGCATGGCCGCAGGTAAAAAATGGTACTGAATATTAGGCCATTTTAGGCCTGCACGGGATCGAATAAAGCCGCAGGATTCAAAATGGTTGGTGGCGCCTAAACCTGTTTTGGTTAATAACCAGCGTGCGCCTATCAACCCCATATTAAAGTAATCGAGCTTACTGTTAAGGCTAATAGGTTGCTTGCAGCGATATTGAAAATACACTTCCAAGTGATCTTGTAAGTTTTCGCCCACGCCCGGCAAGTCGTGCAATACCGGCACTCCAGCATTTTCCAACACTTGTGCTGGCCCCACTCCAGACAGTTGCAACAGCTGAGGAGAACCCACAGAACCGGCACTTAGGATCACTTCTTGGTGAGCGTATACTTGCTTAAGCTTGCCGCCTTGAAGGTATTCGATGCCGGTGGCTTGTTTGCCATTAAATAACACCTTTTGCGCCGTTACACGTTTTATTAAGGTAAGGTTTGGACGCTTAAGTGCACGCCGCAAATGGGCATTGCTGGTGCTCGCACGAACGCCGTTCTTTACGGTCATGTGCATGGCGCCAAAACCTTCTTGCTGCTCACCGTTAAAGTCTTTGGTATAGGGGTAGCCTGCTTGGGTGCCTGCATCAATAAAAGCTTGATACAGTGGATTCATGGTCATGTTGTTGCCGCCACATGTTCCCACTGGGCCGCTGCCACCACGGTATTCATCTGCGCCGCCTTGCCATGTTTCGGCTTGCTTAAAATAAGGCAGGCAATCGGCATAGTTCCAACCTGTTACACCTTGCTCTTGCCACTGTTGGTAGTCCATGGCGTGGCCGCGCACATACACCATGCCGTTTATAGACGAAGAACCCCCTAACACCTTACCGCGGGGACAATGCATTTCACGGCCATCTAAACCGGCTTCGGCTTGGCTATGAAACTGCCAAGCGTATTTTTCGGTATTCATGGGGTACGACAGCGCCGTGGGCATTTGAATAAAAATGCTTTTATCTGTGCCGCCCGTTTCTAGCAATAGCACTTTGTAGTGACCGCACTCGGTTAGGCGGTTGGCCAATACACAACCCGCGGAACCCGCGCCAACAATAATATAATCGTATTTTTTGCTCATTTTCAGGCCTACTTAGTAAGGGGATTCTAGATCATCTAAACGTACAAAAACGCTTTTTACTTGGGTGTAGTGGTGTAGTGTTTCTGGGCCATTTTCTCGGCCTACGCCAGATTGTTTGTAGCCACCAACGGGCATTTCTGCCGGTGAGTCTCCCCAGCTGTTAATCCAACAAATACCGGCTTCCATTTGATTAATCACACGGTGAGCCCGGCTTATGTCTTGGCTAAATACACCTGCAGCCAAGCCATAGTCCGAATCATTGGCACGGGCCACCACTTCGTCTTCTTCGGTGAACTTCAAGATAGACATCACTGGGCCAAAAATCTCTTCTTGTACGTGTACCATGTCATCTGTGCAATCGGCAAATACTGTAGGTTCCACAAAATAACCATTTTTAGTGGCTTCAGAAACATGGCGCTTGCCACCGCAGGCTAACCGAGCACTGGTATTTTTAGCATCTTCAATATAACCCAACACTTTTTGTAAATGATTGACGCTAATCAAAGCTCCCATTTGCGTGTCTAAATCAAGTGGATCTCCCAACTTAATGGTTTTGGCACGGGCCACCACCTTAGCTACAAATTCGTCATAAACACCGGCTTGAACAAATACTCGTGTGCCGTTGGTACATACTTCACCTTGGGTATAAAAATTAGCCAACATAGCGCCTGCTACGGCGTTATCTAGCTTAGCATCATCAAATACTAACAAGGGGGATTTGCCGCCCAATTCCATAGTCACTTGCTTAAGGTTGGTGGCTGAATCTGCCATGATTTTCTTGCCTGTGCCCGATTCACCTGTAAAAGAAACTTTAGCGATACCTTTATGGGCAGTGAGCATTTGACCTACACGGTAGTCCCCCTGAACCACGTTAAACACGCCATCGGGCATGCCTGCTTCGGTATAAATTTCAGCCAGCTTCATCACACTTAAAGGCGTTTCTTCTGATGGCTTAAAGATCATGGCATTGCCAGCCGCCAAACACGGGCCAGACTTCCAACAAGCAATTTGAATGGGGTAGTTCCAGGCGCCAATACCTGCACAGACACCTAATGGCTCTCTACGGGACATAAAGAATGCATCTTTGCCTAAGTCTTGCTGGGTGCCTTGCATACCACTGATTAGGCCTGCGTAATATTCAATAACATCAGCACCAGAAACAATATCCACACAATTGGCTTCTTGTAGAGGCTTGCCCGTATCTAGCACTTCTAGGTGCGCAAGCTCATCGTTGCGCTCACGTAAAATTTGCGCCGCCTTTTGTAAAATTCGAGCTCGCTCTACGGGCATCATAGACGACCACACCAAAAAACCTGCTTGGGCCGATGCTACGGCAGCATCTACGTCTGCTTGACTAGCTTGATCTATAGTTGCTAAAGGTTGGCCAGTGGCTGGATTGGTGCTGGTAAAGGTTTCATTGGAGGTTGCGCTTTGATGTGCACCGTTAATATAAAGCTGGGTATGCGCCATGAATTTTCGCTCTATTGATTTTTATTGAATGACTGTTCGATAAAAACATTCTACCCTAAAACCCAACAATGTCAATTGCCTAAAGACTCCCAAATCCATACATAGAGGTTTGACGTGGGCTGAATCACTCAATTTAGAGTAATTTCGTGTCCAAGCGAGTGGGTTTGAGGGTCACGTTGCTCACAACTTCATTCGTTCTCAGCGGG
>JAQRMV010000067.1 GCA_028598985.1 Gammaproteobacteria bacterium | reverse complement strand
GTTAGGATAGATCACTATTCATGATTTCATGGTTGGGGCAGAATTCCGGCGCCGTTGTCTGTTCGCCACTTTCGGAGAGCCAAGTTTTGCACTGTTCTGGCTGCGGGCAGTTAAGGCATTTCTGTACCATCTGCGGAAATTTTAGAGCCTGTGAAGGCGACACCTGACTCAAATCGGTGCTGGTTTTACGCATCATTTGTTGCATCATGGACAAGCGTTGATCTGTTTTATCGAAATATCCCATGGCGTTTATATCCGTTATTGAGTTACATCAATATTACTCCGTCTGCTGGGCTAGCGGAATGACACGGATCAAACAAAGCGCATGGATAAATCGATGGCTCTGCAGTCTTTGGTGAGGGCGCCAATAGAAATGTAGTCCACCCCTGTTTCGGCTATAGGCCGTAAAGTGTGTTCGGTAATTCCGCCGGAGGCTTCAAGCTCTGCACGACCTGCCGCAAGGCCCACAGCATTGCGCATTTCACGCAAGGTAAAGTTGTCGAGCATAATGCGGTCTGCGCCGGCATCTAATGCGTGTTGTAGCTCATCCATAGATTCTACTTCTACTTCTACAGGTTTAGTGGGTTCTTGGGCGCGCGCTGTAGCAACGGCTTGGCTAATGCCACCGCATGCTGCAATGTGGTTTTCTTTGATTAAAAATGCATCATATAAGCCAATACGATGGTTGTGGCATTGGCCACAGGACACCGCGTACTTTTGAGCCTTTCGTAACCCAGGAATGGTTTTTCGGGTGTCTAACAGCTTAACCTGAGTGCCTGCTATTAAACCGGCGTAGTAGTGGGCAATGGTTGAAGTGCCGGACAAACACTGTAAAAAATTAAGGGCGCAACGCTCAAAGGTGAGCAAACTACGGGCATTGCCATGGGCCTGAAACAACAGTTGGTTGGCTTCGGCTTGCTGACCGTCGGCCACCATCCAATCAATAGAGATGGTATGGTCCACTTGTTGTGCAACTTCGTTCACCCAATCCACACCACAAATAATGGCGTCTTCCCTGGTAATAATGGCTGCAGAGGCATGCTCGTCTGCAGGAATTAAACGTGCGGTAATGTCTCCATCACCTATGTCTTCAAGTAAGGCGGCGGTTACATTGGCTTGTATATCGGCCTTAAGAAAATGGGTTTGGGGTAAGTCGCTCATGGGAAGGGTTCCGCACTCAAATGGGTAGTCATTATTTAACGCTATGATAACACAGCTCTAGCATGGGTTTAGAGCACAAATGTTAAGGTAAACGGAATACTAATCAGTGCCACAAGGTTACCAATGAGAACGATGGAAGCCACTCTTTTTGGTTCTTGTTGATATTGCTCGGCAACCATATAATTTAATACTGCTGGAGGTAAAGCACCAAACACAAGTAGCACGGCATACTGTTGTGGTGGAAGTTGAAGTAGGGTTTGTGCTGCTACAGCCATTATAATGCCCGAAATGGGACAAAGTACTGCGCCGATTAAGCCAACCTTCCAATCACCAAATTCAATGCTAGTTAGGCGAATACCTAGGGTGAAGAGCATGAGGGGGATACAAATTTGACCGAGCATGTCGATAGGCAAATGCACGCTATCGGGAAGCTGAAAGCCGCTTAATGCTACCGCAAAACCAGCTAGTGTGGCGAGCATCACCGGTTGTTTGAGTAAGCTGATTAAGCGCATCTTAGGGTTGATGATAAAGATGCCGAGGCTAAAGTGCAGGGTCATTTCCACAATAAAACAAACCACGGCAATCGCTAAAAAATCATCACCAAAGGCCAGTAAAATCAGCGGTATGCCCATGTTGCCCACGTTGTTAAACATCATGGGAGGTAAGAAGGTTTTACTCGACCAAGGCGATAAGGCAATAACGGGCCATAACAACAAACCAGAACCTAAAACAACCATAATGGCACCCAAAGCCATGGGCCCTAAGTGGCCAACGGGTACGCTTTGATCAGCCAGTACCACAAACACCAATAGAGGTACAAACACCTCCATGTTGATTTGGTTTATTAGCTTTATGTCGGGCTTGCGCCAGCGGCCATAACCATAGCCGATGGTACAAATGGCCACAATTGGAAATACTGTGGCGAAAACGCGCTCAATAATGCTCTGATCCATAAGCTCCTAATTGTCTTGTTAGTGTTAACCTGGACCAGAACCATAGGCAATGGCGGGTAACCAAAGGCTTACCTGCGGCCAAGCTAATAGTACAAACATACCAATGAGTTGCAAAACAATGAAAGGCAGTACGCCTTTATAGATATCCGTTAGTTTCACCCCTGGAGGGCACACGCCCTTTAGGTAGAACAAGGCGAAACCAACGGGCGGTGTTAAGAACGACGTTTGTAATGCCATGGCAACCAACATCACAAACCAAACCAACTCAGGATTATCTACTACGCCATAACCGTTGATGTCTAAGCCAAGAGCAGAGATAACCGGCGCCAACAGCGGCAACACGATGAGTGTAATTTCAATCCAATCCAAGAAAAATCCTAACAAAAAGATAATGCCTAAAATGAATAGAATGATTCCATATGGGCCAAATGGTAAGCCTGTGAGGAAGGATTCGATGAGTTCGTCGCCACCTAGCTCACGCAATACTAGGGCAAAGCATGTGGCGCCGATGAATATGGCAAAAATATATGCGGTCGTATTATAGGTGCCGTTAAGGGCTGATTTTACTACGCTAAAGTTGAGTTTTCTGTTATATGCAGCCAATAAAGTTGCACCTAGCGCGCCTACACCAGAGGCCTCTGTAGGTGTTGCAACACCAGCAAAAATGGATCCTAACACCATGAAAATAAGCAGTAAAGTAGGCAGTATGCTTTTTATTACACGCCATAACACACCCCAAGTTGGGGCTAGGGCACCTTCTGGAGTAGGTGCATAGTGAGGCTTTAACCAACCCACAATTAAAATATAGACGATGTATAAGGTGCCTAAAATAAGGCCTGGAAATACAGCCCCCATAAATAGATCACCAACAGACAAGCCGAGTTGGTCGGCCATGATAACGAGCATGATGCTGGGTGGTATGAGAATACCTAACGTGCCTGCGCTAGCAATAGTGCCCAAAGCTAAAGGCATATGGTAGCCTTGCTTTTGCATGGCGGGTAACGACATGACGGCCAACAATACTACAGAGGCGCCAATGATTCCCGTAGATGCCGCCAGAATGATGCCTATACAAGTTACTGTAATCGCTAAACCACCACGAACTTTACCAAACATATCCTGCATGGCATCCATTAAGCGTTCTGCTACGCCAGACTTGTCGAGCATAATACCCATGTAGATGAACATAGGAAGGGCCACTAAGATCCAATTATCCATGATCTTATAAATGCGGTTAACCACCAAACCTAAGGTGGTCATATCTAGGCCCGTAAAGGTGTCTAAATAAATGTCGGAAAAATACCCTATAGCAGCGAATAATACCCCTACGCCACCTAATACCCATGCTACCGGCACCCCTGTAAAAAGCAGGAGGATGAAGCTGGAAAACATGGCGATAACTAAAATTTCATTGGCTTCCATGATTATTGTTCCTCAATGGCTGATGGGTTACGTAGGCCTTCAATAGAACGTAGTAAACGGGTGAACATGGCTAATAAAAGCAACCCACAGCTGGCAGGAATAACGCCTTTAATGATCCATCTGTATGGCAGACCCGACTGAGAGTCGGAGGTTTCACCAACACGCCATGCTTCGTACACAAAGTCAAAGCTATTGATGAAAACGGTGCCTACAAAAGGCATGGCTAAAAAAAGCAAACCAAAAATTTCAACCCAGTGTTTTGTTCTGGGCTTCATTTTTTGATGAAGTAAGTCTACTCGCACATGGGCGTCGGCTACTTGGGTGGATACCATGCCAAACATGACACCAATGGCATAGAGGTGCCACTGTAATTCTTCTATGGCAATCATGCCGTTGTGGAAGCCTCGGCGTAAAACAACTTGAGTGATAATGGCAATAATAAGAGCGATGTACACCCAAGCGATGGTTTGCCCGCTGCGCTTAAGTAGTAGGTCAACACGGTCGGCAAAGGTAAGTAACATAGAGGGGTGCATAGTCTTCTCCAGTGTAGAGATGAACAAAAAAGCCGCCCAGTTATAGCGCAGGAGCGATAACTGGGCGGCTTATGGTTAGCCTAGTTTAGGCTTATTTTGCAGCGCGTGGCAAGAATGCGTTAGCTTCCCATAGGTCGTAACCGGCTCGGAATGCTGACAAATCTGCCCACACCTTGGCGAAGAACGGGTCTTCTTCAGCAAATTCAATAGCTACTTGGTCCCAAGTTGTAGAGAAAGTATCCAACATGTCTTGGCTCCAGTAGCGGATTAGCACGCCGTTTTCTTCAGCCTTAGCCATGACTGGGAATTGAGCTGATTCACCTTCAGCAAACGAGTTGGTTAAAGAGGCACGACATGCAGTTTCAACAACTGTTTGTTGGCGTTCAGACATCTTAGCCCATGCATCACCGTTAACTAACAGCTCAAATACAGTGGCTTGTTGATGCCAGCCAGGGAAGTAGTTGTACTTCACAATTTTATGCAAACCTAGACGTTGGTCAATGGCTGGTTGGGAGAATTCTGTGGCATCAATGGCGCCTTTCTCAAGTGCACCAAAAATTTCGCCGCCGGGTAAACCTACGGTACTAACACCTAGCTTTTCCATCACCTTGGCACCTAAGCCAAAGAAACGCATATTCAGGCCTTTTAGGTCTTCAGGAGAGTTGATCTCATTAGCAAACCAGCCTGATGTCTCTGGAGAAAGAATGGAACAAGGCAATACGTGTACGTTGTAGCCGTAAGTGTCATACATTTCTTGGTATAACTTGCCGCCGTTGCCGTAAAGCATCCAAGCAAGGTATTCACCTGCTTCTGGGCCGAAAGGCACAGCAGAGAATATGGGTGAAGCTGGCATTTTTCCTGCATGGTAACCGGCAGTAGTGTATCCGGCGTTTACCTTACCACTTGATACTGCATCAAGAATTTCTGATGTAGCCACTAGTTTTTTAGGCTCGTAGAACTTCATCTTCAAAGTACCGCCACCTAACATATTGATGGTATCGGTAATGTTAATAATGGGGCTTCCTAGTGCAGGAAGTGAAGAAGTGAAAGCCACTGGCGTTTTAAGTAGGATCTTTTCTTCAGCCATTGCTGAGGTAGATGCAGCCGCTAATGCTATTGACGCAACGGTAGCGGCGATAGTCGTTTTGATTAATTTCATGGTGAACCTCTTGGGTCGTTATTTTTATGCTAATTTTTGGCTCGCTTGGATAATTGGCCATACCAATTTACCTAATGAGTATCCAAGATTAGTTCGGTTTGTATATCTTTGTCAATTATTATTAAGCGTGACTAATAGCAGCTTATTAGTCAGATTCTATAGTTTGTTATGATCGATGACGTAGAAAGTAAAACTTGACCAAATAGGCTAAAGAAGGGTCCTTTAGTCTATATTAATAATTGGTAATACCAATATAGAAGGCATTATGGCGTATCAACGGGTAAAGCAACCCAAAATTTCAGACGTAATCATGGAGCAGCTAGAGGCCATGATTTTGGAAGGGAGTTTGAAGCCGGGTCAGCAATTGCCCCCAGAAAGGGAATTGGCGAGTCAGTTTGAGGTATCTAGGCCTTCTCTTAGGGAGGCGCTACAGAAGTTATCTGCCCGTGGTTTGATACTCAGTCGTCAAGGCGGTGGGTCGTTTGTGTCGGAGACTATAGGTAGCAGTATGGTTGATCCGCTCGCCGAACTCTTTTCAACCCACCCTGAGGCGCAGTACGACTTGTTGGAGTTCCGCCACGCCCTAGAAGGCGTGTCGGCCTATTATGCTGCGCTAAGGTGTACAGAGGCTGATAAAACTCGTCTAAAAGAATGTTATGTTGAGTTGCAGGCGGCTCATGATGAGAAGCTATTTGAACAAGAATCTAAAGCTGATGCAGAGTTCCATATGGCTATTGCTGAGGCGTCTCATAATGCCGTGTTATTACACACCATGCGCTCCTTGTTTACTTTGTTGCGTAAAAATATTTACGATAACTTGGAAAATGTGTATCCAAAAAGACATACTCGTGAACGGATCCATCACCAACATCAGGTATTGTTGGATGCTATTATTGAAAAAGATCCAGAAAAGGCGCGTAATGCTGCCCATGACCATCTAGCCTTTGTAGAAGAATCTATTATTGAGCAAGGTAAAGAGTCAACCCGTATAGAACGGGCAATGCGGCGGTCAGCGATATAGATTATAAGTATGTAAAATATTTACGTCATTACAATTATTTCGTTCATAATTGGCATTTTTTTGGCAATTATTGTAGTATTACTACATATTGATTTTTCTAGTGCATAAGCCCATGGGGGTATGTATTAATAAACAGGGGAAAGATGTGTCGCAGTCTCATTCAGATATAGATCCAATCGAAACACAAGAATGGTTGGATGCGTTGTCATCGGTCATTAAAAACGAAGGTGCAGACCGCGCTCGATATATTTTAGCGAAATTGGGTGAGCAGGCGCGTTTACAAGGCGCAAAGGTAGATAATTTCTTAACCACGCCTTACGTTAATAGTATTGCTCCTAAAGATGAGCAACATATGCCGGGCGACTTGTTTATGGAGCGACGCATTCGCTCTTTGATCCGTTGGAATGCTATGGCTATGGTTATGCGGGCCAACGACAACGATGACGGTTTGGGTGGCCATATTGCCAGCTTCTCTTCTTCAGCCACGTTATATGATGTGGGTTTTAACTATTTTTTCCGTGGTAATACCGACCAGCAAGAAGGGGATTTGGTGTTTTTCCAAGGTCACATTGCGCCAGGTATTTATGCTCGTTCTTATTTAGAGGGCCGCTTAACCGACGAACAAATGGACAATTTTCGTCGTGAAGTAGATGGCAATGGTTTGTCATCTTACCCTCACCCGTGGTTAATGCCAGACTATTGGCAGTTTCCTACAGTTTCTATGGGTCTGGGTCCATTACAGGCGATCCACCAAGCGCATATCATGCGTTACCAGCAGCAACGTGGCTTAGTTGAAAATGGCGACCGTAAGGTATGGGCTTTCTTGGGTGACGGCGAATGTGATGAACCAGAATCTTTAGGTTGCATCTCCCTTGCTGGCCGAGAAAAACTAGATAATCTTATTTTTGTAATTAACTGTAATTTACAGCGCTTAGACGGCCCTGTGCGTGGCAACGGTAAGATTGCGCAAGAACTAGAAGGTATCTTTAAAGGTGCGGGTTGGCATGTTATTAAGGTGCTTTGGGGTAGGCATTGGGATCCTTTGTTAGAGCGTGATACCCATGGTTTGTTACAAAAACGCATGAACGAAGTGGTGGATGGGGAGTTACAAAACTACAAAGCTATGGGCGGCGCTTATACTAGGGAGCATTTTTTTGGCAAATACCCCGAGCTACTAGAGCTGGTAAAAGATTACACTGACGACGATATTATGAAACTTAATCGTGGTGGTCATGACCCTTATAAAGTGTATGCGGCATATCACGAGGCAGTGCATACGCAGGGCAAGCCAACGGTAATTTTGGCTCAAACCGTGAAAGGCTACGGTATGGGTAAGTCGGGTGAAGCGAAAAACCCAACCCACTCGCTTAAAAAGCTTGATATGGATGAAATGGAAAGTTTTTGTGAGCGCTTTAATATTCCATTAACCCGCGAACAAATTAAAACAGTACCTTATTATCGTCCTGCTCAAGACACCCCAGAAATGAAGTACATGCGCGCAAGGCGAGAAGCGTTAGGCGGAGTATTGCCAAGCCGTCGTAACGATTTTGAATCCCTTAAAACACCCAGTTTAGAGTCTTTGGGTGGGCAGCTTAAATCTAGCGGTAAGCGTGAAGTTTCTACTACCATGTCATTTGTGCGCACTTTAACCACCTTGGTTAAAGATAAAGAGATTGGCCAGCGCGTGGTGCCCATTGTTCCCGATGAGGCCCGTACTTTTGGTATGGAAGGCATGTTCCGTCAACTCGGAATTTATACGGCGGAGGGGCAAAAATATGTCCCCCACGATGCCGATCAAGTGATGTACTACCGAGAAGATCAGGCAGGTCAAATTCTAGAAGAAGGTATTAATGAGGCTGGTGCAATGTCAGCATGGCTGGCCTGTGCAACCTCTTATAGTAATAACAATTATGCCATGATTCCGTTTTATATCTTCTATTCGATGTTTGGTTTTCAACGTGTTGGAGATTTGGCATGGGCCGCTGGTGACAGTCAAGCACGTGGCTTTCTTATTGGCGGTACAGCGGGCCGTACTACCTTAAATGGTGAAGGTTTGCAGCATGAAGATGGCCATAGCCATATTATGGGCAACTTGATTCCTAATTGCGTGACCTACGATCCTACCTATGCTTATGAACTGACGGTTATTATTCAAGACGGCTTACACCGCATGTATGACCTAAAGGAAAATAAGTTTTACTACATCACGGTGATGAATGAGAACTACATCCAGCCCGATATGCCAGTAGGTTGTGAAGCTGGCATTGTTAAAGGTATGTACCTCTTAAAGCAAGTGAAGTCTAAGATTAAGAAGCGGGTGCAGCTGTTGGGTAGTGGCACTATTTTGCGAGAGGTTGAGGCGGCTGCAGAAATTTTGGCAACAGAGTTTGATATCGGTGCCGATGTTTGGAGTGCTACTAGTTTTAATCTTCTAGGGCGAGACGCACAGGATGTAGGCCGCTGGAATTTGTTGCACCCGGAGGCTAAGCCTAAGAAAAGCTATGTAGAAGAGTGTTTGTTAGGTCAGACGGGCCCTGTTATAGCTGCTTCTGATTATGTAAAAGCATTTGCCGAGCAAATTCGTGAATTTGTTCCTGCTACTTATAAGGTGCTGGGAACCGATGGGTATGGTCGTAGTGATAGCCGTGAAAAGTTAAGAGAGTTCTTTGAGGTTAACCGTTATTACATTGTTGTGGCTGCATTAAAAGCCTTATCAGAAGATGGCGAAATAGAGGTTGGTGAAGTTTCTCGAGCTATTAAAAAGTTCAATATCGACAGTGATAAACCTAATCCGGTTCACTTGTAAGTTGCGCACGAGAGAGGACAAAGACATGGCGACAAGTAGCATGATGATCCCAGATTTGGGAGGTGCGGAAAACGTAGAAGTGATTGAGGTCTGCGTAGCGGTGGGTGATACGGTTAATGAAGGTGATTCCATTGTAGTGGTGGAAACCGATAAAGCGTCTATGGAAATCCCTGCATCAAGTGCGGGCGTGATTAAATCCATTGCACTTAAAGAAGGCGATACCTGTAGTCTGGGCGATTTAATGGTAGAGATAGAGGGCGAATCTGAAAGTGCTCCGAGTGTTGATAAGAAGCAGTCAGTGCTGGAAACTGAAGTAGCGCCAGAAGTGAGTGCTCCAGAATTATCTGCTGAGCCTGCGGTATCTGCACAGGTAGTATCAGAGCAGTTGGCTCTTGTGCCTGATTTAGGGGGTTCTACCGATGTAGAAGTGATTGAGATTTCCATTAAAGTGGGGGACGAAATAGCAGAAGGCGACAGCCTCATTGTTCTGGAAACAGATAAAGCTTCCATGGAAATACCGGCGGTATTTTCTGGTACGGTGGTTGATGTCAAGGTGAAAGAAGGCGCTAAAGTTAATGTAGGCGATACCATTGCGGTATTGACAACTAAGGCTAGCCCCATTATTGCTCAGGTGGCTGCAATAACGCAGCCTAAGTCTGACGTGGCCGCTGCGGCAGTAGTAGCTGATAGTACGGCACCGATGGATAAGGCTTTAGAGAGTGAGTCTGCTGTAGCAGGTGTGATTGCCAGTGGTGTTTCCCACGCTGGCCCTGCCGTGCGAATGCTAGCTCGTGAGTTAGGTGTAGATCTTACGAAAGTTGCGGCAACGGGTCCAAAGCAGCGAGTATTGAAAGAAGATATACAGGCATTTGTAAAGCAGAAATTACAGGCCCCAGCCGCTACTGCGGCGCAGGGACATGGTATTGAATTGCCGCCCACCATCGATTTTAGTCAGTTTGGTGCCATTGATACGATTAAAATGAGTAAAATTCAGCGTATTACTGCGCAGAATATGACCCGTAGCTGGCTTAATGTGCCCCATGTGACTCAGTTTGATCATGCGGATATCACAGAGCTAGAAATTTTCCGCAAGGGATTAAAGGCTGAAGCCGAGCAAAAAGGTACCAAGGTTACGCCTTTGCCCTTTATGTTAAAGGCGTGCGCCATGGCCTTGCGCCAGTTCCCACAGTTTAATGTGTCGTTAGACAATGACGGCGAGCATATTATTCAAAAACATTACCTTAACATTGGTATTGCTGTGGATACCCCAGCAGGCTTAATGGTGCCAGTGATCCGTGATGTGGATAAGAAGTCCATTTGGGAGTTGTCAGAAGAAGTGATTGCTATGGGTGCCAAGGCAAAGAATAAAAAACTAATGCCTGCAGACATGCAAGGCGGTTGTTTCACTATTTCTAGCTTAGGTAGCATTGGCGGTACGGCGTTCACGCCGATTGTGAATGCACCAGAGGTTGCTATTCTGGGTGTCTCAAAGGCACTAATGCAGCCCCATTGGAATGGCAGTGAGTTTGAACCAAGGTTAATGATGCCTTTGTCATTGTCATATGACCATCGTGCAGTAAACGGAGCAGATGCCGCGCGTTTCACTTCATTCCTTGCAAAAGTGTTAGGTGATATCCGCCATTTGGTGATGTAAGTCACCGCTACATAGCTTGAAAAATTAGGGTTGTTAATGAATTTTATTTAATTGTCCCTAATTGCATCTTTTCTGCTAAATATCCCTTGCGCTTTATACTGAAGTATCTATAATACGCCACCTCGGTTGAGGCAATGCACTTAACCGACCGCTCTTTAACAATTTAATCAAGTAATTCGTGTGGGCGTTTGTTGGATTGGCAATAAGACCATTTCTATGAAATGGCAAC
>JAQRMV010000066.1 GCA_028598985.1 Gammaproteobacteria bacterium | reverse complement strand
CACAAGAAATTGGTTTGCCTAATATGGTGACCTCGGTATTAGCCAGTTACCGTGGTTTTGATACCTTGGGTGAAACCGCCGTAGTATTTGCAGCCGCCATTGGCGTTTTGAGTTTGTTAGGTCTGCCAAAACGAGAACGGGCAGCCATTGAATCGGGTCTGGAATCTCATTTGGTACTGCAGGTGGTTGCCAAAATCATCATTCCTTTGATTATTCTGTTTGCGTTATATGTACAGTTCCATGGCGATTACGGCCCAGGGGGAGGCTTCCAAGCTGGTGTTATCGCCGCCGCGGCAATTATTCTCTATGCTTTGGTATTTGGTTTACCAGTAGCCACACAGGTGCTGCAACCAGGCTTGCTAAAAGCCCTGGCAGCCCTAGGAGTGTTGATTTATGCTGGCACCGGCGTGGCAAGTTTTTTCCTCGGTGGTAATTTCCTTGATTACAATGTTTTGGCTAGTAATCCAGTAGCTGGACAGCATTTGGGCATCATCCTTATTGAGTTAGGTGTTGGTATTACTGTCTTTGCCGCTATGCTGAGTATCTTCTATGCCTTTGCCAGTAAAGCTGAGAGGAAGAATATTCAATGAATTTTATTATCGACTATTACAACTATTGGGTTGTTGTGTTTCTGATGATGGCGGGATTTTACACCGTTATTGCGGCCAACAATCTGGTTAAAAAAATCGTTGGCCTGAACATATTCCAAACCTCTGTTTTTATCTTATACATTTCTATGGGCAAGGTTACTGGCGGTAGTGCCCCGATAGTGGCAGATGGAATCACCGTCTATTCCAATCCATTGCCTCATGTGCTGATTCTTACAGCTATTGTGGTTGGTGTTGCCACCACCGCCGTGGGTTTGGCTATAGTGGTACGCATTAAACATGCGTACGGCACCGTAGAAGAAAATGAATTTAAAGATAAGGATGATTTAATCTGATGTTTGGACAACACTTCCTTATCTTACCGGTTGTGTTGCCGTTGATGGCAGCCCCCCTGTGTATCATCTTTAGCCACAGGCTATTTGCTTGGTTGCTGGCAACGCTAGTAAGTGGCTTGAGTTTTGTTATCTCAATTAACCTGTTGTTGGCTGCCTTAGAACAAGGGGTATTGAGTTACGCCGTAGGTGGCTGGGAAGCCCCTTGGGGTATTGAAGTTCGCTTGGATGCTGCTAGTGCCATGGTGCTTAGCGTCGTGACGGGTATCTCAACGCTGGTTTTGATCTATGCCAAGGCTAGCATAGAGACAGAAATAGACACGAATCAACACACCTTGTTTTATACCGCACATCTACTTTGCCTGACCGGCCTTTCCGGTATTTTGAGCACTGGTGATGCTTTTAACCTGTTTGTGTTTTTAGAGATTTCCTCCCTTGCTACTTATACCCTGGTGAGCCTAGCATCGGACAAGCGTTGCTTAACAGCGGCATTTCGTTATTTGGTGATGGGTACTATTGGCGCCACTTTCATTTTGATTGGCGTTGGTATGATGTATATGCAAACTGGCACCTTAAACATGATGGATTTAGCCGGCCGCATCGCTGAAATTGGCGGTAGTCGCACCTTAAATACGGGGCTCGCGTTTATCCTGGTTGGGGTGAGTATCAAGCTGGCCTTGTTCCCTTTGCATATGTGGTTACCGCCAGCCTATACCCATGCACCATCCGCTGTTAGCGCCTTCTTAGCGAGTACGGCAACCAAGGTGGCAGTGTACGTAATGGTGCGCTTTATTTTCACCATCTATGGCGCAGAGTATGTGTTTCATACCATGGGAATGGATCTTATTCTGTTGCTGCTGGCCATCGTCGCTATCTTTAAGTGTTCGTTTATGGCGATGGCGCAAAGTAATGTTAAAACCGTATTGGCCTACAGTAGCGTGGCGCAAATTGGCTACATGATACTAGGTATCAGTCTGGCAAGTGCAGCGGGGTTAATGGCTGGTTTGCTACATGTATTTAATCATGCACTCATGAAAGGGGCCCTGTTTATGGCAGTGGGTGCCGTCTTATATCGTACCGGTTCTGTGGATATCAAAGCATTTAGAGGTTTGGGCATAAAGATGCCTTTCACTATGGCTGCGTTTGTTATTGCGGGTATGAGTATCGTTGGTGTGCCGCTCACTGCCGGATTTGTAAGCAAGTGGTATCTGGTGACCGCGGCGCTGGAACAACAAAATTGGTTGGTTGCTTTTCTGATTCTGCTAGGGTCTTTGTTAGCCGTTATTTATATCTTCCGCATTATCGAAACGGCGTATCTTAAAAAGCCCATTGAGTCAGCTGCCAACAAGGACATAAAAGAAGCACCATTAATCATGTTGATACCAATGTGGATACTGGCCCTGGCCAATATTTACTTTGGCTTGGATACCTCCCTAAGTGTTGCGGCAGCCGAATCGGCATCGCATTGGTTAGCGTTTTCCACATTGAGTGAAGGAGGGGTGCAATGAATCTTTGGTCAGCCCTGGATCCCTCACAACTAATTAACCTCACTATACTAGTGCCGCTTATTGGCGCGGCGGCGGTAGTGCTGTTGGCTAAGCACCCAAATTGGCGCGAAGCGGCCTCCATTACTACGGCGGTGATTCTCTTTACACTGGTCTTGGCTATTACTGAGCATACCTTTAATCAGGTACCTATGGCGGTTGTTTGGGGCAGCACCTTACCCAATATTAACATTGCTTTTGCGGTAGAGCCTCTGGGTGTGTTGTTTGCCCTAGTGGCTAGTTTTCTGTGGATTATCACCACTATCTACGCCATTGGCTACATGCGCAGCCATAAGGAAAGAAAGCAGACCCGGTTTTTCCTTTGTTTTGCTCTGGCGCTTAGTACCGTCATGGCCATTTGCTTCTCGGCTAACCTACTAACGCTATTTATATTTTATGAATTACTCACTCTGTCTACATACCCGCTGGTTACTCACGCTAATACTGAGGCAGCAAAACGAGGTGGCCGCGTATACCTAGGTATTCTATTAGGCACCTCCGTAGCGTTTTTATTGTTCGCCATGGTAGGTACTTGGGTGACTGCCGGTACCTTAGATTTCACACCAGGTGGTGTGTTTAATGATACCCACTCTAAGGGCATGGTGGCGTTGTTGCTGGTGCTCTTCTGTTATGGCATTGGTAAGGCGGCCTTGATGCCATTCCACCGCTGGTTGCCAGCGGCCATGGTAGCACCGACGCCAGTCAGTGCCCTATTGCACGCCGTAGCTGTGGTGAAGGCGGGTGTGTTTAGTATTCTTAAAGTGGTAATTTATATATTTGGTATTGATAACTTGGGCCAAATTGTTACCGCTGACTTGATGCTGTATATCGCAGCAGCAACGGTGCTGCTGGCCTCCTGTGTGGCCATGACTAAGGATAACCTGAAAGCGCGTTTGGCCTATTCTACGGTGAGCCAGTTAAGTTACATCATTGTTGGTGCACTATTGGCTACCTCCGTTGCTGCTGCCGGTGCAAGTTTGCACATTGTTACCCACGCTGTTGGCAAAATCACCTTGTTCTTTTGTGCTGGTGCCATCATGGTGGCCTGCCACAAAAAGAACATCAGTGAAATGGTTGGCTTAGGTCGGCAGATGCCATTAACCATGATCGCTTTTGCTATAGGTGCAATCAGTATTATCGGTTTGCCCCCCATGGCCGGTACCTGGAGTAAATGGTACTTGGTGGTGGGTGCCTTGGAAGCGGATAAATTGATTATCGTGGTGGTGCTCACCATTAGTTCTTTGTTAAACGTGGCTTACCTGTTACCACTGCCTATTAAGGCCTTCTTTAATAGGCCAGGGGAAAAACAACCGCCTTGGTCCTGGTCAGAAGTGAACGAAGCACCATTGCTTATTCTTATTGCGTTGGCCGTTACCACAAGTGCGTGCATAGCGTTGTTTTTTAATCCTCAGCCAGTTATTGAATTAATCAATTTGATACCGGGTGTATCTACGGAAATCACAAGGTAGCCGTCTATGAGTAAGCAACAAGAAAAACCTGATTTCTTTGATAAACCAGAAAACATCAGCAAGATGCTAAAGGTTTTCTATGGTGTTTGTATCCTGCTGGTGGTCGCTGACTTTATGGTCCACAGGCATATTTATCACAGCTGGGAAAACATACCGGCCTTTTATGCTGTGTATGGTTTTATTGGTTGTGTCATGCTGGTGATTGTCGCCAAGGCCATGCGTAAAGTACTGATGAAAGAGGAAGACTACTATGATAAGTAGCCTACCCATGTTGCCGCCATTTTTACCGCTGCTAATCGGTTGCATTGCGGCTTTGGTCTTACGTGGTCATCTACGTAGCGCTATTATGCTATTGGCCCCTATTTGGGGGGGCTTGCAGTTAGCAGGGTTAGAGCCCGGAATCTACTGGAGCATGGATTTCATGGGCTATCAGCTAGAGCCTGTGCGGGTCGATAAACTTAGTATTATGTTTGGCTACCTGTTCCATTTGGCTGCCTTTATTGCCGTTGTTTATGCCCTACATGTTAAGGATACCCTGCAACACGTGGCGGGTTTAAGCTATGCCGCCAGTGCTTTGGGGGCGGTCTTTGCTGGTGATTTGCTGACCCTGTTTGTGTTCTGGGAAACCTTGGCCCTTACGTCGGTGTTTTTAATCTGGGCCAGACGTACCGACCGAGCTTATAGCGCGGGTATGCGTTACCTTATTATGAAGGTGCTGTCTGGAGTACTATTGCTAGCCGGGGCAATTATCTTTATAAACCAGACGGGCAGCGCCCGCTTTACTGAAATTGGGCTAGAACATGACGGTGCATTAAGCCTTGGTGCCTGGTTAATCTTCTTGGCGTTTGGTATCAAGTGCGCATTTCCATTCCTGCACAATTGGCTGACTGATTCTTACCCAGAGGCCACCCCTACAGGTACGATTTTTTTGGCTTCCTTCACTACCAAGGTGGCCGTGTATGCCTTAGCTAGGGGCTTCCCTGGCACCGAGCTGTTAGTGTGGATTGGTGTCACGATGGCCTGTTTCCCCATTTTCTTTGCGGTGATTGAAAACGACCTACGCCGAGTATTGGCATACAGCCTGATCAACCAAGTGGGTTTCATGGTGGTGGGTATCGGTATTGGCACCTCATTAGCCCTCAATGGCGCTATGGCTCACGCCTTTAATGATGTGATATTTAAAGGGTTGTTGATGATGTCCATGGGGGCAGTGTTGCATATGACTGGCCGCATCAATGGCTCGGAATTAGGTGGCTTGTATAAAAGTATGCCGAAAACCACAATTTTATGTATTGTTGGTGCTGCCTCGATTTCGGCCTTCCCATTATTTAGTGGCTTTGTGTCTAAATCCATGATTATGAGTGCCGCCGTGGCCGAAGGGTACGATGTGGTTTGGCTGTTGCTGTTGTTTGCAGCAGCAGGCGTGTTCCACCATGCAGGTATTAAAATACCTTATTTTGCATTCTTTGCTCATGATTCAGGCATTCGTACCACGGAGCCACCCCATAATATGTTGCTGGCCATGGCCATCGCCGCTGGGCTATGTATCGCCATCGGTGCCTTCCCTGCGCAAACGGTCTATGCACTGCTGCCATGGGATGTAACCTACCAGCCTTACGATATTACCCATGTGCTCACTCAGCTGCAGTTGTTGTTGTTCTCTGCCTTGGCGTTTGTCTGGTTGAATATGAAAAACTTGTATCCACCAGAGTTGCCTTCCACTAACTTAGATGCGGATTGGTTGTATCGTAGGTGGGCACCAAGCTTCATTGTGCCCATCTACTTCGCCATTGTGAGTGCCAAGGATAAAGTCGCGAAATTGGTTCACCAAACCTTGAGCAAGGCGATCAATCGCTCTTATGATCGAGAGAAAGAGCAGCCAAAGGGATATTTCGCTCAGCTGTGGCCGACGGAAACCATGATGGCATGGGTGGCCGTGTTACTGACAGGGATACTTCTGCTTTACTATATTTAACTAGTAACTGAGCTTACAAATAGAAAAGCCCTAAGTATCAAATATTTAGGGCTTACTTGTGGTGGAGATGGGACGCGGGTTTGGTTCCCACGATAACAATCGATTTAGTTTCTCAAGAGCTTTTAAATAGTGAAGCGGGCTTATAATCAACGAAAACTGCGTAAGCTTGAGCATGATCAAAGTGCTGAATCTTACTCTATTAAACTGTCCGTGAAATCGGGGTAAAACCCGGGGCTTTGCGCTATAAGGCATGTGCTTGCGGCGGCTTGATCAGGGATTCCGCTGGAATACCTAATCCCTCATGCAGCTTCCAAATCATTTTCAGTGTGAGTGAGCGTTTGTGATTAAGAATCTCATAGACTCGGTTACTCTTACCAATCATGGGCTCGAGGTCTTTTACTGTTAAACCTTTACGCTCCATTTCGAACTTGATGGCTTCAACAGGATCAGGCAGTTCCATAGGGAAATGCTTGGCCTCATAAGCTTCGATAAGCGTGACCATTACATCCAACTTTTCACCTTCGGGAGTGTCAGGGCCTGCCATCATTAGGCTTTCAATTTCTATTAATGCAGCTCGATAGTCGGCATCAGATTTGATTGGTTTGATGTCCATAGTGTTTTCTCCGGAATTAAATAGTTTGTACATCAATCTTGTCATACTGAGCATGAGTACCGATGAACCGTATATAGATCACTCGGTAGGAGTAATTGATCCATACGACTAGCCGATACTTGTTCCCTGCAATATTGAAAACCGCTCGCCCGTCTTTGAGGATACTGGCATTTCTGAAGTCCTGCTTAACGTCAGCAGGCGCGCTCCAGTCAGTCGCTAAGGCATGTCGATACCAAGCGAGCGTTGACTCTTTAGCAGCCATGTACTCTGGGTTTTCTTCCCAGAAAGCTTTCAGTGTCGATAGGGCAATGATTCTCATAAGATCAATGGTAGTCCCAAATTGGGACTCGGTCAACTAAAATATACTGGAGAATCAATATGAACGAATATCACGCACTTATGACACAGAGAGAGCTATGTAATCGCTGGCAGGTCAATGAGGCGACGCTGGAGCGATGGCGGTCTGAAGGTATAGGTCCAATATATGTAAAACTCGGCGGCCAAGTCAGGTACAGGCGCGAAGGTGTGCTGAAGTATGAGGCCAGTTGCTTAAGAAAGAGTACGTTTGAGGCTGTTTAAGTGCCCGTAGTGGAGGCCCCTTACTAGCCTGCATGTTCTGATAGTCAAATAGCGGGTTAATAAAAAGCCCTAATGGCCGGTGAGGGCTCATTAGGGCTTAAATATTTGGTGGTGGGGCGGGACGCGGGTTCAGTTCCCCCTTTCGCAACTGAACAAGTCCATTAAATACCTACGATTACCTATCGATATTTATACCCTTAAGCAGTCCTAATTAGCTTGATTTTATCCGTATTTTCGAGCGTTCATGGTGGTTACCAAATCGTTCAACACAGGAGTTTTTATGACGGTAATCCATATGAATCAGAGGCAGCTGGCCAATCGCTGGTGTGTTAGTGAAGCAACTTTAGAGAGGTGGCGCTCGGAAGGTATAGGCCCCCAATATTTAAAGCTTGGGGGCCGGGTAATGTATCGAGAGCAAGACATCGAGGCATACGAATCAAGCTGCTTGAGACAGTCGACATCGCAGCCTGTTAAGGAGGGGATTAACTCCTAGTGATGGCATTAAACAAATTGACCAGTTTAAGCTGGTCGACTCGATTCACTGGTGTTTTACCGATATTCGGATTCCCCACCACTATCGCTAACGTTTGTGCTCTGGATATGGCTACGTTGATGCGATGTTTGTCGAATAGAAAGTCTAGCCCGCGAGGGGATTCACTGGCATCGCTCGCGCACATGCTCAAGAACACAATCGGAGCTTCTTGTCCTTGGAACTTGTCTACGCTGCCCACCTTGGCTTGCTCACCTAATGCAGCGCGTAGCTTGCTGACTTGGTGATTGTATGGAGCGACAAACAAAATGTCGTTCCAGTCTATAGCCCGAGTTTCGGGATCTGACTTTCCTGTATGGAAGGTCCTGCCTATCAAAGCGTTGGCGAGGGATTTTATTGCAGCTACTTCCTCATCGGAAGCTTGAGTGTTGCCTTCATGCGCTACTGGCACAAACACAACACCAGCATCGAGGTTGAGCGGTCCTTCATAGTCGGCAGGCACTTCAATAATTCGTTGATCGTTATCAGGGTGTGACTCCAGTTTATCTTCGTAAATATGCTCGCTGATGAAACGGTTGACCTTTGAGTGCATTCTGTAGGTTGTGCCCAAAAACACGCCCATGTCGTCGGGTATGGTGGGTGTTTCGTGTAAAAGGTAGTCCAGCACAGAAAGGCCGCTGTCGGCCGGGTGTGTTCCTTGTGAGGGCTGGCCTAACTGCATTTGGTCACCCATCAAAATAAGGTTGGTCGCGCTGCGGCTCATGGCGATTAAATTCGCAACCGCTACTTGCCCCGCTTCATCGACAAAAAGGTAGTCCAGCTGATCTGCCATATCTTCTCGGGCAAAACCCCAGGCTGTGGTGCCAACCACACTGGACGGTTGAATATGATTGACTAGCTCATTGTTCTTCAAAATGGCTACTTCGTAATCGATTAGTTCTGGCTCATTATCTTTTGTACAACAGAAGGTCGCAGCGATGCCTTCTTCTTTGCAGTATTTTGCTGTACTCAATAACAGGTTGTTGATCGCCTTGTGACTATTGCTGGCGATACCTACTCGTGCACCTGATTTCATCAGTTCAGCAATTACATGTTTTCCGGTATAGGACTTACCAGCACCGGGCGGCCCTTGAATAGTTAAATAACTGGATTCAAGATTGCTGATCGCATGAATGATTTGTTGAAGCCTTTCTCCGGGATCGTGACTTGGGGCAATAGGACCTTCGCTGTGTCCATTTATCCTGGGTTTAGATCGTGATAGAAAATCGATTATGGCTGATTGGCCAGGAATCAGCTGCCCACTCTCGTATTCGCTAACACTTAGGTCGATGGCTTGCGGAATCGGATTCGGATTAACGTACTCATCCGGCACTAACGATATGATTGTTGGTGGTTCCTCTTTTGATTGCAACACGACCAATCCATTTTCCAGATCACTCTCATCTCTGACGAAAGTAACCTTCGCAGTGTTCCCATCTTCCGTTTCAACGCCCAATAAATAGAACTGCTTTTGTGCGCCCTTGAATTCCTGGGAGGGATCAAAGCGATATTCATAAGCCATGTTTCGTGCGCGCGGCGTTGGCTTAAACGGCTCACGCTCAGTTCTTTCGCAGCAGGCCAAGCAATCTAGATCGTCCATTAATTCAATATGACTTAAGCCAAGCCTTTCGAATAAACGCCAGAATATCGGTTTTGCTTCCCGTCGATGGAACTCGAGCACCCATGCAAGGTTTTCAGTTAATGCAGCTTTTCTTGGATCGGATTCTAGTTCAGACAAAACACGTGCGAGTAGACGATCCCGCAGCTGCGTTCGTTCTGTTACTTCCTCTTTAACATCAGGCTCCGTGACTTCGGTTTTACCTAAGTAGCCAATAGAGTGTTCAGCTTGCTGTTGTCTCAACCAGTCAACAAGCTCTTGGGTTGAGTCACAATCATCAATATTGTAATCCCTGATATCGTTCAGGATTTTAGATGTTTCCCATGTGTCACCCTGTTCGCCTCGTTGGTTGAGTTCTCGCCACTGTTCGTAGACCACAACTGAATCTCCGCCATTGCCGACTTCAGTTTCGCGCTTTCCACGATAAAGATGCTCGACATTCTTAATTGAGTAGCGAGGCTCGCCTAACAGGACGCCACCTTTAACGATTTTGTAGAGGTCAACAAAAACCTCATTGCGAAGCAACTGGTCTACTTCGTATTCGCACACGCCGTAACGGCCCATCAATTTGCGGCAGGCTGCGATTTCATAGTTGGCGTAATGGTAAATATGCATTGTTGGGTCTCGCTGCCAACGCTGGTAAACCCAATGAATGAAGTCTTGGAAGCATTGCTTTTCTTGCTCTGGATTATGCGCCCAGAAATCGATGAACTGTAGATTGCCCCGATCTTGTCCAGGTAAAGGGGCATCAAAGTAGGTGTTTCCCCAAAGATATTCCAAGCCACCTTCATCGAGCGGATAGCCCTCAATATCAAAAAACACATCCAGTAGCGATTGTGGTGGAAGTAACGCTAATCCTATTTTCTCATCTGGCGCTGGCGTTATAATTTCAAATTTAGGGATGTCATCGCCTGCGCTGCGTTTTTGAATGGCAGCTTGCGCTTTGAGCTTTTCAAGAACGGCAGGGTTGAAGCCATGTACATGCTCAACTGTTGAATCTGCAAGCTCTTGCATTGTATTAATACCAGCCTGGCGCAGTTTTTTTATCTGGCTCTTGGTAATGGTGGCGACTTGAAAGAGATGGTCTTTTTCTACTAATAATGCTTCGGCAAAATTGCTCCAGTCGCCCCAGTTTTTTGAATCGGCGGGATCAGGCCTTTTACTCGAGTCAAAGTTTTTTTGATCAGTAACAAATGAAGATTTTAGTGTTTGATAATAATAGAAATAATCTTTGGTTCGCAGGCGTTCATGCTCACCATCCCCTAAGGCAACGGTAATAAATTCGGGCAAACGGCCCTGTATGGATTCGAGCATTTGTGCGTAACAACATAGCTGAATAACAAAGGTTGGCTTCAGCTTGTTGGCCAGTTTCGTATCCCAAACTTCGTAATGCCAATTACCCAGTAAGCTAGGTTCCGCGCCTTCTGCATGCTGAACTTTGACGAGAAAATCTGCATACCCACCAAATGGCACTAGCTCCAATCGAGCTTGTACGATGACATCAACGCCTTGGTGCATTGCTTCGAGCGTGTTGGCATGCTTTTCATCTGATGACTCGCCTTCAATTTTGACTACGGCAAGTGCTTGTTCAACAAAGGCTGCCTCCAACGCATCTTCATGCGCATAGCCTTTCTGCGCGAGGGAACTCATCAAAGCATCGGCTGGGTCTTTTTCTGGCGCCTGATCTGGGTATTCAATCGAAAACCGATCCATCCAAGAGGCAAATGGGCTCTCCATGTAACGAGTTAGATCGGAGGGTGAATAATGAAACTGTCCGTGTTGCTTATACATAATTGCCCTATTTGATTGTTCTTTTTAACAGTTATTATTACATAGAAAGTCGCTAATAATGATCCGATTAGAGCTCAGGTTACGAGGTGAGGTAACTTGAGTGCCATGCCTATATCGAGCGGTTCATCACTTATTGCTAATTCTTTTTCAGTTCTTTTAGCCACCAATTAAATTAATTAATTGGTCCTAATGGGTTAATAATATTACCTATGGGTGCAATAATACACCCTTATATCGCTATCCTTGTCTTCCGTTAGGCTCATAAATAGGGCGGTTTTAAAAATAAAGCTTGTTGGCATAAAGATTGAAAAACAGGAAGTGCTACTAATTAAAATAGAGGAAAAGAAATGGCGTTATTGAGATACGCTAACTTAGGAACTCATCGGCCAGACATTCTGCTTAGTAAAGCCGTGAGTGGTCTAGGTGCGTATTCCAGAACATTCGGCCACCTAGTCCAGCAACATCCAGCCACCTGTTCCATGAACATTCGGCCGCCTAGTCCAGGCGCATTCAGCCAGGCTGTTGAAGCCTAATGACGCAAGT
>JAQRMV010000065.1 GCA_028598985.1 Gammaproteobacteria bacterium | reverse complement strand
GGTGCTTGACATTAGTCCCGATCCTAGTTTAACTAGAACCAGAAGTCTAGTTCTAGTTATGAATTATTTTTTAATGAGGGGAAGTACATGGGGCGTCAAGCACCAACCCAAGCAAGAGGTAAAGTGGCCGAGCGCAACATCGTTAATGCGGCACAAGTTATTTTCGCAAAGCAAGGCTATGCAGGCACACGGGTGGCAGACATTGTGGCTTTGGCAGGTTCGTCCACAGGTAATTTTTATTACCGATTCAAGAATAAAGAAGCCTTGTTCGACTTTATGTTAGCCGACTTCCTTAGCCTCGCGAGGCACACCGTCTCGCAAATGCCCGGCCATGCAGACTCTGTTGAAGACCTGGTGTTGTGGATGATCACTCATAATGCGCAAGTGTTAGAACAAAATCGTGGTTTCTATCGAGCCGTTAACGAGGTGTCTATTCGTAACCCAGAAACATGGCAAAAATTGCGCGACCTTACTAGGGAAATTGGTGATGCCGTGATTATTAAGATGGTGCCGTTCGAGCAACAAATAAGCGCCCTGGACTGGAAAAAATCGGTGTACGAAATGATAGAGCTCACCACTGGCTACATGGCAAATCAAGCCGTACACCACATGGATAGTAAGCTGGATTCAAAGGCCAATATTGACTTACATTTTCGCGCCAGCATGGGCATCTTAGGTATTTATCCATGACTAATTACACGCTCGATTGGGATGAATGGGGCACACCCAGCATAGAGGCAGCCGATTGGCCCAAGGCAATGCACGGATTTGGGTATGCCCAAGCCTACGCCCACCCTAACTTGCTTATGGTGGCCATGTTACGTGGCCAAGGCATAGCGGCAGAGGTTTTGGGCCAGCACTCTGGTTTACCTGAGCAAGGCTTAACCAAGCAACCAAATGGTGTGGATTATATCGCCTCCGACCGGTTAGTTTGGCAGCTCGATGTTGCGCAGCTAGGCCGTGATTATTGGCAACAACAAGACCCAGACATGGGTTCACAGGTACAGTCATTTTGTGATGGTATTAATGCCTGTCGCGTCGAGCATAAGCACCGTTTTGACGAGCGCTTCCATCATTTAGATGATGTAACGCCAAACATGGTAATGGCCCACGTTGCGCACATTCTTGTGGGCTTTCAAGTCATGATCAGGCAACCCACCATTGTGCAGTGGATGCAGGGGGCCCAGCCGGTATTGCCCAGTTGGAGTGACTTTGCTGGCGCCGGTTCCAATGCCTGTGTGATTGGCCCTTCTAAGAGCACCCATGGCCACCCAATGCTGGCCTGCAACCCCCATACACAATGGGATGTAGACCTAAATACCTTTACCGAAGCCCATATTAGCCTGGCTGGCAGAGGCTACGTGGGTGCCACCATGGTGGGTTGGCCGGGTTTGTTGATGGCCTGTAATGCCCAACAAGGTTTTGCCGGTACGGTGAATACGCAATCGAGTTTGAGCTTTTACCAATTGGCAGTCACGGATGGCCAGTTTGCCCTAGATGGGGTGAACCATGCTCTGAGCCGCAAACCACACACTATAAAGTGCCTTGAAGCAGACGGTAGTCACAGCCTTCACCCTCAAGAGCAGTGTTGGTCGCAGCAGCATCAAGCCTTTGCCATGGCGCAGCGGCCAACCACTGCTCAGCCGCCAGCAAGGGAGCAGCAAGACATGTTATTAATGGCTTATGCAGCTCGGCCCCATGGCCAGGTATTACGCCAATTATTTGATATGACCTGTGCCACTAGTTTGGCGCAGTTCCAAACCGCACAAAGGCAGCACCAGTTGCCTATGTTTAATATTCTCTATGCGGGGCGAGATGACGCAGACGACCAAGGCCACATCCAATACAGTTTCCATAGCATGCCCCCCGCCAGAGAAAGGGGTACATGGGCTGACTGGTGGCAAGTATTGGATGGTGAAGACAGTGCCAATATATGTAGCGGCTTAACCCCTTACGAAGCACTGTTTCAGCATCAAGATGCCGACTCTGGCTGGTACCAAAATTGCAATGACTCACCCTATTCTTGCACCTTGCCAACGCCCTTTAATGCCGCGGATTATCCTGCGTGGCTGGCGCCCGTATACACCAATTTTAGGGCGCAAAACTACAGCCGTAGCCTAGCTAACCACGGCACCTTTGACTTTGATGAGTTTGTGGCGGCCAAGTTTTCTACCCGTGTAGAACTGGCCGATAGACTGCTGCCACAGTTGCTGGCGGCAATTGCTGCGATTACGGAACATGCAGAGCATGAGCAAACATCTTTATTACAACAATGCGCCCAAGTATTAACCCAGTGGGATCGGCAGACGCAACCCAACAGTAGGGGCTCCTATTTATTTTTACAGTGGGTTCTGCATCAGCCCATCGAAGATGCCGTTGCCAGCCCCTTGTTTGCTGACCAGTGGGATTATGAACTTGCAGCCAATGCCCAACACTGCCTAGAGTCACTCAATACCCCCAACCAACTGGCCGACATTAACGCTGCAGTCGAAGCTTTGGTGGCAGCGGCCCAAGGGATTCAGGCACAAGGCTTAGCATTAGATGTGGCGTGGCAACAGGCCGTTGACTTGCAGCACGGAAAGTATCAGGTGCCTGCCGTGGGTGGGCCCGGCGACCCCTTAGGTATTATCTCTGCCATTCCCGTTAACCCTTCGTTACGGCCCCAAATAAAGGGCGGTACCTTGGTGGCCAATCGTATTGAAAATGATGGCGGTGAGACTTTCGTGATGATGGTGGAATTTACCCCTCAAGGGGCCCGCGGGGGCACCTTTTTAAGTTATGGCAGTAGCAGTGTCTACGCCGATCAGCATAATGGCGACCAACTTGAGTTGCTTGCCAAACGCCAGTTACGGGCGTTTTCGATTAATAAAATCAGTGAGAACAAACGATGAATAGCCAAGTACCCCATTTTTTAAAGCCTAAACAAGCCCCCTGGGCTAACGAGGTTGATACTCAGGCCTACACATCCCTAGTGGATCTATTTGATCAAGCCGTAGAAAAGTTTGCCGATAGGCCAGCGTTTGCTAATTTTGGGCAGAGCATTAGTTTTGCCGAAGTTGAGCGTAAATCAAGGGCTGTAGCCGCATACTTGCAGGAGGAATTGGGCTTAGTTAAAGGCGATAGGGTGGCGCTTATGCTGCCCAATATTACCGCTTTTCCCGTGGTTATGTTTGGCATAATGCGAGCGGGTTTAGTGCAGGTTAATGTGAACCCTATGTATACGGCACGGGAATTAAAACACCAGCTTAACGATGCTGATTGCCAAACCATTGTGGTGTTTTCTGGGGTGACGGATACCTTGGAGGAAGTCATTGATGAGACATCCATCAACAGGGTTATCGTGGCCAATTTAGGCGATGGAACCAATGGCCGCATGCTTTCTCCGCCGGCGAATATGCGCTTTCTATTGAACCCTACGGTGGCGGATATGCTTGATAAGGGTGAGAATTTGACCTTTACGCCGCAAACTATG
Organism: Gammaproteobacteria bacterium; assembly: GCA_028598985.1. Classification (GTDB taxonomy): domain Bacteria; phylum Pseudomonadota; class Gammaproteobacteria; order Pseudomonadales; family Balneatricaceae; genus Njordibacter. The sequence goes on along the minus strand of JAQRMV010000065.1, from coordinate 8,179 downwards.
ACTCAGCAAGACCTAGTGTTCCTACAATACACAGGTGGTACCACAGGCCTTTCTAAGGGTGCAGCCCTGACCCACGGAAACATGGTGGCTAATGTCATGATGTATGAAGCGGTGGCCAGTGAAGTTACCCAAGCGGGTAAAGAAATCATTATAACCGCGCTGCCCCTGTACCATATTTTTGCCCTCATGCTTAATTGTATTTCTTATTTTAGGTTTGGTGGCCTTAACGTGCTTATTACTAATCCACGGGACATGCCCGGTTTTGTAGCCGAAATGGGGAAATGGAAATTTACCGCCATTTCTGGCGTTAACACTCTCTACAACGGCTTGTTACACACGCCGGGTTTTACCGACTTGGATTTTGAACATTTGAAGGTGGCATGGGGCGGGGGCGCCGCCATCCAACGGGTGGTGTCGGACAAATGGCTACAATGCACAGGCCAACATATTAAAGAAGGCTACGGCTTGAGCGAGACGTCGCCGGTATTGACCTTAAACCCAATCTCCGACAAGCGTTTTACGGAGACTGTGGGTTACCCCATGCCCAATACGGAACTGTCTTTGCGGGATGACGACGGCCAAGTTGTTAATCCAGGTGAAGCCGGTGAAATATGGGCCCGCGGGCCCCAAGTGATGCAAGGCTACTGGCGTAATACCGAGGCCACCAACAGCGTTATGAGCAAGGATGGCTTCTTTAAAACGGGCGATGTTGCCATTCTTAATGACGACGGCTACTACAAAATTGTGGATCGCAAAAAAGACATGGCCATAGTGTCCGGTTTTAATGTGTACCCCACGGAAGTAGAAAACGTGATTGCCGAATTGCCCGACATCGTCGAAGCAGCGGTGATTGGCGTGCCCGATGCTAAAACAGGTGAAGCCGTTAAGGCCTTCTGTGTGCGCACAGGCACGAGTTTGAATGGCAGCGATGTGCAAGACTATTGCCGCGAACATTTAGCTAAATATAAGGTGCCTAAGCAAGTTGAATTTGTTGATGAACTGCCTAAATCCACCGTCGGAAAAATACTACGCCGGGAGCTGCGTAAACTGTGAATAACAACGAGGTGAGTAAGTCTGGTTTTGGTTGGCAACCCTACCTATGGATGGCGTGTGGTGCGGTTTGGCTTACCTTGGCGGATTTTTGCATGAAGCAAGTGGCCATGCAGGGGGTGCATCCTGCAACCGGGTTTGCCATGGCCACGCCCCTCAGTGTTATTTTAATAGTGGTTTTGGCCCAAGCCAATGGTGGCGTACGCCGGCACCTGATGCCAAAGCATCCCCAAGTATTGTTGCTGCGGGGGGCTTTTATGATCGGCATGTCATTTTTAAATTTCATTGGTCTAATGTACAACCCCTATTCGCAACAGGTGATGATCTTGCAATTGGGGCCCATTATTGCAGCCTTGCTGGCGGTGCTATTGCTTAAAGAAGGCTTTAGTAAACACCAACTATTGGTTGCAGTAATTTGTTTAGTGAGCGTGTGGTTTATCATTGATCCTCGCTTTGGCAGCGGTACGGTGTATTTGCTCATTGCATTAGGCGCGGCCTTTTTTAACGCCGCAGCCAATGTTTTTATCGCCTATCACCGAGACAAGCACACCCCCATAGGCTTTACCTTTTATGGCATGCTGATTACGGTGACTCTGAGCGGGATAATTCACCTTGGGTTAGATCTGCCCTTGCCGGGATGGTCGGCATTTTGGTGGCTGCAGGCCATGGGTGGCTTAGCAGTGCTAGGGTTAGCAAGTGTATCAAGAGGCTTGCAGTTGGCCGCCGACGGTGGCCGGGCTGGCAGCGTTGGGCTTATGTTTTACGTGCAAATGCCCGTGGCCTTAGCCATAGGTTATTGGGTGTATGGCGAGCAATCCTCAACGATCGGTTTGCTGGGGGCCTGCATGATTGTGCTTGCCGGCATGAGTTTGCCACTTAGAGCGGCCTTGTCTTTGTCTAACCAAGTGGCTGCCATCGAAGAGCGCAACCAGCCGCGCCCCTGAACCGCCGTAGTTTCGACATCGTTAATATGCCTAGCACCAAAACCAGTTATCTGTTTCTGTTAGGCGATACACTGCGGAGACTTCTGTCTTAGTGCCAGAGCCAGATAAACCCAGTGCGTCACTACCTAAAGTAAGGTCAAAATGGGTGAAATTTGCAGTGGATAAAACTGCATCTTCAACTTTATCTACCCCAGAGTTAGCCAGCTGCCTTGTACATGACTGGCTATTGGCCTATATAATGGTAAACGCTGGTATTGTCATGAAACGCAGCCCATGCAAACCAAAACAAGGTAACACTGGGCAATTCCTCACCCTGTGAATCATTGATCCAAGCTGTTTGGCTGTCTTCATGGTAATGGACGATAACCTCTTTGCCTCCCACAGAGTCCTGTACTGGCTGATTTGCTTTGGCTAATTCGATGAGTGGCCAGGCCTTGCTTTGGCCGTTGATCTCAATACCAATCACGCGTTGTTTAGGATGAAAACCCTCAGATCTGAATTTAACAGGAAACAGGGTGGAGCGGGTCTCTTCGTAGCCGTCATAGGGATTGCTGCTATAGCGGCGAGAATAACCGGTATCAAAGCTTAATACTTGTGTATTGGGGTGGTTGTTTTTCCAGCGTTCCCAGCTGGTGTGTTGAACTGCCAAGGCTTCAAATTTCAAGCCTATTTGTGCCCCTGTAACGGCTTGTTTCTTAATTTGCGACCAAAGCGAATCCGTTTGTCGGTCAAACAGCAAAACATCGCTGTTGTACAACAATCCAGATACACCAAAATCTAAAACTTGGTCATTAAAAGTGCGCTCAAAAATCATCCCCGAGCCGCACAATGGGCAATAGGTCACAAGTGTAGGCATGTCACCTAAATGGTCATTCACTATCTCGTGCCAGTTTAAAATACGGATGGGGTAAGCTTTGCTGTGAGTGCCGTCGGTAATACCCAAAACCATGTCATTGGGGTGCAGCTCGTCCATTTTATCGGCGCTTACAAAAATGGGATTATCAATGGCCGGAATGCCATCTTTAGGAGGACCTCCCCGCAAGATTTCATCGACGGGTAAAACGCTTTGATCTAAATTGAAGCCGTTTAGGCTAGTCGCGGAGGCGTGGTTGGCTACAGCGAGTGCACTCCATAAAACCATGAGTGATACAAGATATTTGAATTGAAGCATGGGCTGCTCTCCCTCCGGTTGTTTATAACGTATGGGAGTTAGTCGCGTGGCAAAGGGAGTTCTTACACTTTATTGTGCACGCATCTCACGGCCGTGGAATACGTACCCTATCAAGTTAAGCAAAACTTGAGCTGCCAAAATGCTGGTGGTGCTGGATAAATCATAATCTGGCGCTACTTCACACAGGTCTATACCCACTACATCACCTTTATTGGCCACGCCTTGTAACACTTCCATGACTTCGTAATAAGTAAAACCACCGTGGCTGGGTGTACCGGTGCCTGGGGCAATGGAAGGGTCAAAGCCGTCTATATCAATAGTAATATAATAATTCACACCCTCTGGAATGAGGGCAAGCACGCCTTCTGGGCCAAGCCTACGCACATCACGTACAGATAATATGGTAGACCCTACGCTTTCGGCTTGCTTGTGATCTTCTCGGTTGGAAGAAGAGACATTACGGATGCCTAACTGGGTCATGCCCGTAACATAGTCTTTTTCGGAGGCGCGACGGATAGGGTTGCCGTGACCAAAGCGAACACCATGGCGCTCGTCAACAAAATCTAGGTGGGCGTCAATTTGGATGATGTGTATAGGGCCTTGATCATCAAAGGCACGGATGCACGGCGCATTAACAGAATGGTCGCCTCCAGCTACCACAGGTAAAGCCCCGGCAGCTAAAGCCTTGCGTACGGCGTATTCAATATTGGCGTGGCTTTGTTCTGTGTTGGTGTGAATCATGTCGGCGTCGCCCATGTCCACAATGTTCACACCCTGTAAGTACATCACATCGTCTTCATAAGAATAGGCGCCGCCATGACCAAACGAGAATAAAGTGGATGCTTCGCGTATAGAGCGGGGGCCCATACGCGCACCAGAACGCCATTGGGTGCCACAGTCGAACGGCGCACCCATAAAGGCTACGTCTGCGTTGATATTGTCCCAGTCTTCGGCAATGGGGCTTTTTGCAAAAGTACAAAAGCCTACAAAGGGTAAATTAAGGCGGCCTTTTTCGTAATTATTTTCGCTCATTAGAGTGGATCCTGTAACGGCTTGGCGCGGCTAGTAGGTGGCGATAAGCCCGTGCGGGTGTTAAAGAAGGCCAACAATAGCGGCTTTGTTGGGGTAATACAAATTTAGGCAATGGCCACAGATTTTTGATGAAGCAAGGTGGTTTAAAAACAATTCAATAACTAGCAGTGGAAATGTTCAAGCTCTAAATTGAACTTGGCACCAAGCTTGTAGTTGTTCAGAAACAGCATTGAGCAAGCTAATGTTGGGGTGGTTTTTGCGAACTAGAGCGCTCCAGCTTACAGGCATGCCTTTGGGGGTGACCTTGAGCGCTATTAGGCTATTGTTATCCACGTGGGGTTGCACCGCCCAGCAGCTTAAAATAGAACGACCAAAACCAGCCTTAACCATGGCGATGACTGCTTCGGTATTGCCTGCGCGCAAATAATTAAGTGGCCTACGGCCTGCAGGGCGCCACAAAAGCTCTTCTTCAAATCCGGTTTCATAAATGGTGGAATAGGTAATGAAAGGGTCATTTAAAAAATCTGCCGCAAGCATATAGCCATGGTCTGGTATAGGGCTATCCATCGCCCCTATGGCCAGCAACTCGTCCTCAAATAGCGGGCACACATGGGTGCCACTGGCTGCTAAACCACCCGCGCTGATGGCTATATCAACATCCCCGTCTAACACACTACGCATAGGCACCTTATGGGTGTCGGTAATAAATTCAAAATACAAATTGGGCCATTGGTGCTGTAATTGTTTCAAAAATAATGGCAGCCATCGGTAGCTGTTATACGCAAACGTACCAATACGAACCACCTCACCAGCAGCAGTGTCTGTTTTTCCCATAAGGGTAGATTCGGCTAAACCGGCTTCCATTAAAATAGTGTCAGCGCTGGTTGCCAGCAGTTCCCCAGCAGAGGTTAGCCTTAATCGGCGGCCCACGCGGGCGAATAACTTAGTACTTAAACGCCTCTCTGCCTCGGCTATTTGGTGGCTTAAGGCAGGTTGAGTTAGGCCTAGTGCTTGGGCTGCGGCAGACACGGTGCCGTGAATACGCACGGCTTGTACCACTCGATAGTGGCTTAATTGTAAGCGCAGCATATATAAACAAAATTCATAGTTAGCCTACAAAATATTAATTATTCATAGGCTAGACAATAACCTATGATGGCTTTTTATGGCAAGCTTGTGGCAGGGTCTATGAGACGTTCTCGCGCTAATCGCAACACAGTAAATCGATCGAGTGGTGGTGTTCATCAGCGCCCTTCAGGACAAATGCGTAATCCATATGCGCCTATGCAACTGATTGATGAATGCCAGCTGGAAGACATTCATCGGGCATCATTAAAACTTTTGTGTGAAACAGGCATTGATTTCCAATCAACTCAGGCGGTGGATATCCTGCGTCGAGCAGGAGCGACGGTGGATGCCGATGGCCAGCGAGTACGGTTTGATCCAGACTGGATCATGGAGGCCATTGCCACCACCCCCAGTGAATTTGTTTTACATGGCCGCCGCCCAGATCGGCATATTGTCATGGGGGGCAACTCAATGGCCTTTGCCATGGTGGCCAGTACCCCTAACGTGTCTGACTTAGACCGAGGCAGAGTGACGGGTAATTATGATGATTTTTGTAACTTATTACGTTTAGGCGAGTGCCTGAATAGCGTTCAATTACAGGCCGGATTTCCGGTTGAACCTTGTGACGTTAATGTAAATATCCGCCACCTTGTGGCCGGTGCAGCCATGGCGCGCCTTACCACAAAACCCGTGGGTGGTTATGCCTTGGGTAGGCAGCGTATGCAGGATGCGATTGATATTGCCCGCATCGCCCGTGGCATTGATCATGCTACTTTATTAACGCAGCCTTCCATTCATACCGTTGTAAATTCAAATTCACCCCTTATTTATGATGCGGCCTTGCTGGAAGGCGCCATCGTTATGGCGCAAAACAATCAGCCTGTAATTTATACCCCTTTCACGCTTGCAGGGGCCATGGCTCCCATTACCATGGCCGGTGCCTTGGTGCAGCAAAATGCTGAATGTTTGGCAGGCTTGGCTTTTCACCAATGCGTAAACCCCGGCGCACCCGCCATGTATGGCAGCTTCACCTCTAACGTAGATATGAAATCGGGATCCCCTGCCTTTGGCACTCCAGAATACAGTCAAGCCACCATTGTGTCGGGCCAGTTGGCACGTAAGTACGGTATTCCTTTGCGTGCCTCCAATGCCAATGCCTCCAATGCTCCAGACGCTCAGGCTACCTATGAGTCTCAAATGTCTTTATGGGCATGTATGTTGGGGCAGGTGAACTATGTATTACATGGTTTGGGTTGGGTTGAAGGGGGTTTATGTACGTCGTATGAAAAGGTCATACTCGATGCTGAGATGATTCAAATGCAGCAGGCTTTTTTACAACCCATGGACACCAGTGCAGACGCGCTAGCCGTGGATACTATTGCGGAAGTTGGCCCAGGCAGCCACTTTTTTGCTTCCCCCCATACCATGTCGCGGTATGAAAATGCGTTCTATGCGCCGTTATTATCTAACTGGTCAAACTTTGAAAATTGGCGTGATGCGGGGGCCATGGACGCCACTCAAAGAGCCAATAAAATTTGGCAGCAAATGTTGCAAGACTACCAAGAACCTAAATTAGACGCGGCCATAGATGACGAGCTCACCGATTTTGTGGAACGGCGTACACGCGAAGGTGGAGCGGCACCTGGAGCCAATATAAAAGAACAACAATGAGGATCTAAATAGTGAAAACGCATGTACAAGTAGCGGTTATTGGCGGCGGCGTAGTGGGCTGCTCTGTGTTGTATCACCTTACTAAGTTAGGTTGGCCGGATGTGTGTCTCATCGAACGCTCAGAGCTCACATCAGGTTCCACATGGCATGCTGCAGGGGGTTTTCATACCCTCAACGCAGACCCAAATATGGCTGCTTTGCAAGGTTATACCATTAACCTTTACCAAGAGCTTGAGGCTATTAGTGGCTTAACTTGCGGGCTGCATCATGTGGGCGGCATTACCTTAGCGGATAGCCCAGAGCGTATGGATTTTATTAAGGCAGCACGGGCTAAACATCGTCACATGGGTTTAGACACGCACATTATTAGCCCAGAAGAAATAAAAAAGCTAAGCCCTATTGTCAATACAGATGGCGTGTTAGGCGGCTTGTATGATCCATTAGACGGTCATCTAGATCCCTCTGGCACTACCCATGCCTATGCCAAAGCAGCACAAATGCAGGGCGCAGAAATCTATTTAAGAAACCCCGTAACCGCTCTTAAACAAAGGCCAGACGGGAGCTGGGATGTGACCACAAAAAACGGCATCATCCATGCCGAACACGTGGTGAACGCGGGTGGTTTATGGGCTCGTGAGCTGGGTGAAATGGTGGGCGTATTCCTGCCCCTTCATCCTATGGAGCACCAATACCTGATCACCGATGACTTGCCTGAAGTGTTTACTCGAGACCAAGAGTTGCCCCACGTTATGGATCCCGCTGGAGAAAGTTACTTACGCCAAGAGGGCAAAGGTTTGGTGATAGGTATTTATGAACAAGACTGTGACCCATGGGCCTTAGATGGCACCCGTTGGGACTTTGGCCATGAGTTATTAGACAATAAGCTAGACCGCATAGGCGACTCCCTTGAGTTTGCTTTTAAACGCTTCCCTTGCTTAGAAACCGCAGGTATTAAATCCATCGTTAACGGCCCCTTTACCTTTGCACCAGACGGCAATCCATTGGTTGGCCCGGTACCTGGATTACAAAACTATTGGTCATGTTGTGCGGTGATGGCAGGTTTTAGTCAGGGTGGTGGTGTAGGCTTAAGCCTAGCCGAATGGATGGTGCACGGCGAACCTTCACGGGATGTATTTGCTATGGATGTGGCACGTTATGGTACTTATTGCACCAAGGCCTATACCCGCAACAAGGTGCGAGAAAATTATCAAAAACGCTTTAGTATTTCTTATCCCAATGAGGA
>JAQRMV010000064.1 GCA_028598985.1 Gammaproteobacteria bacterium | reverse complement strand
GAAGCAAGTACTGTGCTGGGGCTCCAGATTCTGGATTGATGACATCATTGCCTTTAGCGTCAATCAACTTGATCATTGGACGCAAGTCTTTACCTGCGGTAGGACGCTCACCAACAGTAAGGACTTGGATAGAGCTAAGACCTGTCAGCTCATCAGTTTTAAGGCTGATGGTTAACCCTTCTTCTAGGCCTAAAAACTGCACCTTACCCGCCACTTCTGACACGATTGGGTGAGTATGTGGGTCCCAAGTTGCGGCAACTTCACCAGCAGCAACGCTAGCACCGTCAGCTACTTGGATCAAAGACCCATAAGGAAGCTTATAACGCTCACGTTCACGACCGTGCTCATCAGTCACACCTACCTCTACAGAGCGGGAAGTAGTCACCATGTTACCGTCTGTACGGGTTACTGCCTTAAGGTTATGCAAACGGATTTCACCGCCATTCTTAACCTGAATTTTATCTTCTGCAGCAGCACGAGATGCCGCGCCACCAATATGGAAGGTACGCATAGTTAACTGTGTACCCGGCTCGCCGATTGACTGTGCAGCAACCACACCTACAGCTTCACCGATATTAATCTGGTGACCACGACCTAGGTCACGGCCGTAACAGCTAGCACAAATACCATGACGCGTTTCACAGGTAATCGGTGAACGGGTCTTCACTTCGTCAACAGAAGAAAGTGTTTCGTCATTTTCTAAACGCTCCACCCAAGATTCGTCAATCAAAGTGTTTTTGGCAATCAATAAATCACCCGTTGTTGGGTTAACTACATCTTCTGCAACCATACGACCTAAGACACGGTCGCCTAGAGGCACACGTACATCGCCGCCTTCGATCACAGGCTGCATAGTTAAACCATTATCAGTGCCACAATCTACTTCGGTAACTACCAAGTCTTGTGCCACGTCTACTAAACGACGAGTTAAGTAACCCGAGTTAGCTGTTTTCAATGCCGTATCGGCCAAACCTTTACGAGCACCGTGAGTAGAGATGAAGTATTCCTGAACCGATAAACCTTCACGAAAGTTAGCTGTAATAGGTGTTTCAATGATAGAACCATCCGGCTTCGCCATCAAACCACGCATACCACCTAACTGACGCATCTGAGCAGCACTACCACGAGCGCCGGAGTCGGCCATCATGTAAACAGAGTTAAATGACTCTTGCTCCACTTCTTCGCCTGAGGCATCAATTACAGTATCACTCTTCAGGCTGTCCATCATGGCGCCGGCAACTAGCTCGTTTGCACGGGACCAGATGTCGATGACCTTGTTGTACTTTTCGCCTTGTGTTACCAAACCGTCTCGGAATTGGGCTTCAATTTCGCGAACTTCTTCTTCTGCACCGTTGATGATGACGGCTTTCTTTTCAGGGATAACAAAGTCGTTTACACCTACAGATGCCCCAGAACGGGTTGCATAAGCAAAACCGGTGTACATCAATTGATCGGCAAAGATAACTGTTTCTTTCAAACCAACATTACGGTAACAGGCATTGATAAGGGTAGAAATATCTTTCTTTTTCATGGTCTTGTTAATTAAGCTATAAGGTAATCCTTTTGGCATAATTTCAGACAATAAAGCACGGCCAACCGTTGTATCTGTTACGGTTTTGGTAGATACCAAAGAGCCATCTTCGGCTTTTTTCCACTCCGCAACACGCACTTTAATTTTAGCTTGTAGGTCTACTTGCTTGGCACCATAGGCACGCTGCACTTCGGTAACATCGGCAAATACCATATTTTCGCCTTTGGCGTTAATACGATCGCGAGTCATGAAATAGATGCCCAATACAACGTCCTGGGAAGGCACGATGATTGGATCACCGTTTGCAGGCGACAAAATGTTGTTAGTAGACATCATCAAAGCACGGCACTCTAACTGTGCTTCAATGGTTAGGGGCACGTGCACCGCCATTTGGTCACCGTCAAAGTCGGCGTTGTAAGCCGCACACACAAGAGGGTGCAATTGAATGGCTTTGCCTTCAATCAGTACAGGTTCAAACGCCTGAATACCCAATCGGTGCAAGGTAGGTGCACGGTTAAGCATCACTGGATGTTCGCGAATCACTTCAGCAAGAATATCCCAAACTTCAGCAGTTTCACGTTCTACCATCTTCTTAGCTGCTTTAATCGTTGTGGCAAGGCCACGTAGTTCTAGCTTAGAGAAGATGAAAGGCTTGAACAATTCCAAGGCCATTTTTTTAGGCAAACCACACTGGTGCAAACGCAAATAAGGCCCTACCACGATAACCGAACGGCCAGAGTAGTCTACGCGCTTACCCAATAGGTTTTGACGGAAGCGACCTTGCTTACCTTTAATCATGTCAGCCAAAGACTTAAGCGGACGCTTGTTAGAGCCCGTAATGGCACGGCCACGACGACCGTTATCCAACAAAGCATCTACCGACTCTTGCAACATACGTTTTTCGTTACGTACGATGATGTCTGGTGCGCTTAAATCTAACAAACGCTTCAAACGGTTGTTACGATTGATAACACGACGATACAGGTCGTTCAAATCTGAAGTTGCAAAACGACCGCCATCCAACGGAACCAAAGGACGCAGGTCCGGTGGCAAGATAGGCAATACATTAAGCACCATCCACTCTGGCTTGTTGCCAGAAGCTAAGAAGGCTTCCATCAACTTTAAGCGCTTAGACAGCTTCTTGATTTTAGTTTCGGAGTTAGTTGCAGGAATCTCTTCACGCAACTGAATAGCTTCTTGAGCCATATCCAAATCTTTTAACAACGCTTGTACAGCTTCTGCACCCATGCGGGCATCAAAATCGTCGCCAAATTCTTCTATGGCTTCAAAGTACTGTTCATCGCTCATCATTTGACCACGTTCAAGGGTGGTCATACCTGGATCGATAACAATGTAGCTTTCAAAATAAAGCACACGTTCAATGTCACGCAGTGTTATGTCTAACAACAAACCAATACGTGAAGGTAGTGATTTAAGGAACCAGATGTGTGCCACTGGGCTAGCAAGTTCAATATGGCCCATACGTTCACGACGCACTTTAGCCAATGCAACTTCTACGCCACACTTCTCACAGATCACACCACGATGCTTTAACCGCTTGTACTTACCGCACAAACATTCGTAATCTTTTACCGGGCCAAAAATTTTGGCACAGAACAAACCTTCACGTTCTGGTTTAAAAGTACGGTAATTAATGGTTTCTGGCTTTTTTACTTCGCCAAAAGACCATGAACGGATCATTTCTGGTGACGCTAAACCGATACGAATCGAGTCAAATTCGTCCGTATGGCCTTGAGCTTTCAATAATTGTAATAAGTCTTTCATTGCCTTCTCCTACCTTAATGTCTTAGTCAGATTCCAACTCAATATCGATACCCAGAGAACGAACCTCTTTAACCAATACATTGAAGGATTCAGGCATACCTGGTTCCATGCGATGATCGCCATCCACGATGTTCTTATACATCTTAGTACGACCATTCACGTCATCAGACTTAACAGTTAGCATTTCTTGCAAGGTGTAAGCGGCGCCGTATGCTTCTAGGGCCCATACTTCCATCTCACCAAAACGCTGACCACCGAACTGGGCTTTACCGCCCAATGGCTGCTGAGTTACAAGGCTGTAGGAACCGGTAGAACGGGCGTGCATCTTGTCGTCAACCAAGTGGTTCAACTTCAACATGTACATGTAACCTACCGTAACTGGGCGGTCAAACATGTCGCCAGTACGTCCGTCGTATAACCAAGTTTGGCCAGAACGATCTAAGCCACCAAGCTCTAGCAAACGCTTAATTTCGTTTTCTTCGGCACCGTCAAAAACGGGTGTTGCCAAAGGCACGCCGGCTTTAAGATTTTTTGCCAACTCAAGAATCTCATCATCGCTGAAGCTCTTTAGATCTTCTTGACGATAACATTTGCCATCGTTGTATATTTGATCCAAGAAAGCACGGATTTCTTTAATCGACTTGGCGCGTTCAAGCATCATCATTTCTTCAATGCGTTCGCCTAAACCTTTAGCAGCCATACCCATGTGGGTTTCTAGAATCTGACCAACGTTCATACGCGAAGGTACACCTAGTGGGTTTAACACTATGTCTACTGTTTTGCCAAATTCATCGTACGGCATGTCTTCAACAGGCATGATTACAGAGATTACACCCTTGTTACCATGACGGCCTGCCATCTTATCGCCAGGCTGAATACGGCGCTTAACAGCAACGTAAACTTTAACAATCTTCAACACACCAGGTGCTAAGTCGTCACCCGTTTGTAGCTTCTTCTTCTGGTCTTCAAATTTTGCATCTAGATCAAGGCGAGTCTCTTCTAAAGACTGCTGCGCCAATTCTAGTTGCTGCTGCAAAGCATCGTCTGCCATGCGCAGCTTGAACCAATCCCCTTGATCCACTTCTGCCAAATTATCAACAGTAAGCGTATCGCCCTTCTTGAATCCAGCACCGCCGTTCACCTTACTTCCCACTAAGGCAGAAGATAACCGTTCGTATGTTGCAGCTTCAACAATACGGAAGCGGTCGTTTAAGTCTTTACGTTCTTGATCTAGCTGCATTTGCTCAATAGCAACGGCACGTTGATCTTTTTCAACACCATCACGGGTGAATACTTGAACGTTAATTACCGTACCTTTGGTGCCGGTCTTTACACGTAAAGAAGTATCTTTAACGTCTGAGGCCTTTTCACCGAAGATTGCACGCAGTAGCTTTTCTTCTGGGGTGAGTTGAGTTTCACCTTTAGGTGTTACCTTGCCTACCAGAATGTCGCCAGGGCCAACTTCAGCGCCAATATGTACGATGCCTGCTTCGTCTAACTTCGCTAGTGCGCTTTCGCCCACGTTGGGAATGTCAGAAGTAATTTCTTCGCTACCCAACTTAGTATCACGAGCCACACAGGTGAGTTCCTGAATGTGGATGGTGGTGAAGCGGTCTTCTTTCACCACGTTCTCAGAGATCAGGATCGAGTCTTCAAAGTTGTAGCCGTTCCAAGGCATAAAGGCGATACGCATGTTCTGACCCAAGGCGAGTTCGCCAAGGTCTACAGATGGGCCGTCGGCCAATACGTCACCACGAGCAACAACGTCGCCTAAGTTAACGATAGAACGTTGGTTGATACAGGTGTTCTGGTTAGAACGGGTGTACTTGGTTAGGTTGTAGATATCTACACCTGCATCACCCACTTCTGTTTCAGAATCATGGGCCTTAACCACAACACGTTTAGCATCAACAGATTCGACCACACCACCACGGGCAGCAACCACACATACGCCCGAGTTCTGGGCTACGTGGCGCTCCATGCCTGTACCGACTAACGGCTTTTGCGCCTGTAATGTAGGCACTGCTTGACGTTGCATGTTCGAACCCATCAAGGCGCGGTTGGCGTCATCGTGTTCAAGGAACGGAATCAATGAGGCTGCTACGGAAACCACTTGGCGTGGCGACACGTCCATATAATCTACATTGTCTGGCGACATTAAGGTAAATTCGTTTTCGTGACGAACCGTGACTAAGTCTTCAGAAAGTTTGTTCTTAGCATCAACCTTTGCATTAGCCTGAGCTATGATGTGTGAGCTTTCTTCAATGGCAGACAAATATTCAATTTCGTCAGTTACCTTACCCTTAATCACTTTACGGTACGGCGTTTCTAAGAAACCGTAATCGTTGGTACGGGCAAAAGTTGACAACGAGTTGATCAAACCAATGTTAGGTCCTTCTGGGGTTTCGATAGGACAAACACGACCATAGTGAGTCGGGTGTACGTCACGAACTTCAAAACCTGCGCGCTCACGGGTTAAACCACCAGGCCCTAAGGCAGAAACACGACGTTTGTGTGTCACTTCCGAAAGCGGGTTGTTTTGGTCCATAAACTGAGACAACTGGCTAGAACCGAAGAATTCTTTAATGGCTGCAGAAACAGGCTTCGCGTTGATCAAATCCTGTGGCATAAGGCCATCAGACTCCGCCATGCTTAGACGCTCTTTAACCGCACGTTCTACACGTACTAGGCCTACACGGAATTGGTTTTCTGCCATCTCGCCTACAGAACGTACGCGACGGTTACCTAAGTGGTCGATATCGTCGACAATGCCTTTGCCGTTACGAATAGCGATAAGCGTTTGCATTACAGCAACGATATCTTGGTCGTTCAGTACACCTTCACCGGTGGTTTCAGAACGGCCTAAACGACGGTTAAACTTCATACGACCTACGGCTGATAAGTCGTAACGCTCGTTAGTGAAGAACAAGTTGTTAAACAAGTTTTCAGCAGATTCTTTTGTAGGTGGCTCGCCAGGACGCATCATACGGTATATTTCTACCAATGCTTCCAGTTGAGTGCGGGTTGGATCAGCGGTCAATGTATCTGACATGAACGGGCCACAATCCAAATCGTTGCTATAAATCAAAGGTAACGCAGTAACGCCGGCTGCACGTAGAGCAACAAGCAACTCTTGAGTTACTTCGGTATTACAGTCACAGATTAACTCGCCAGTAGCTGGGTTAATCTGGTCGCGGGCAATTTTTTTGCCTATTAAGTAATCTTCTGGAATTTTTAGCTGCTTTAGGCCAATTTTTTCCATTTGCTTGATATGGCGCGCAGTGACACGGCGGCCTTCTTCAACCAATACTGCGCCTTTTTTATCAACGATATCGAAGGTGGCGGTTTCACCACGTAGACGGCTTGGCACCAAGGTCATGGTAAAGCCTTCATCGATGATGGTTACATCAACATTATCAAAGAATGTCTCAACGATCTGCTCACTGGTGTAACCCAATGAACGCAATAAAATAGAAGCAGGCAGCTTACGTCGGCGGTCAATACGCACAAACAGCGTATCTTTTGGATCAAACTCAAAATCTAACCAAGAACCACGGTAAGGAATAACGCGTGCGTTATACAACAACTTACCAGAGCTGTGGGTTTTGCCCTTGTCGTGGTCGAAGAATACGCCAGGCGAACGATGCAGCTGGGAAACAATCACACGCTCGGTGCCGTTGATAACAAAGGTACCGTTGTCAGTCATCAAAGGCATTTCGCCCATGTAGACTTCTTGTTCCTTGATGTCTTTGATAGCCTTAGCCTTGGAGTCGCGATCATAGATCACTAGGCGCACTTTAACACGCAATGGTGCAGCGTATGTCACACCGCGTAGCTGGCATTCTTTAACATCAAAGACAGGCACGCCAAGCTTGTAGCTCACATATTCTAAAGACGCATTGCCAGAAAAGGAAACAATTGGAAAAACAGATTCAAAAGCAGCATGAAGACCTAGGTCTTTACGCTGGTCAACACCGTGGCCAGATTGCAAAAACTTACGGTAGGAGTCGATCTGGATGGCCAATAGATAAGGCACATCCATCACCGGAGGCAGCTTACCGAAATCCTTGCGGATACGTTTTTTCTCAGTGTATGAGTAAGGCATCAAAAATCCCCGATTTGGGTCTGTATTCAGACCGTTAAATTGGTCGGACAAATGTCCAAATATACTTATTCCGCCCTAGGCGACGGGGGCATACACCCCGCAAAACAGTACTGGCAAAGGGTTTATCCCCCTTTGACTCAGCCTTTTTCGGTTATAAAACACGGCCAACAAAAGCCTGCGCTATAGAACCGAAAAAGGCCGGTGGCAAATATGCCACCAGCCGTGTGCAGTCAAACCTAGTATTGCGTTAGCAATAGTAGGCTCAAGCAAGCACATCTCAAAGAGACGGCTTACTTGATTTCTGCAGTAGCGCCAGCTGCTTCAAGCTCAGCTTTAAGGGCTTCAGCGTCTTCTTTAGAGATGCCTTCCTTAACTGCTGCTGGAGCGCTTTCAACTAGGCCTTTAGCTTCTTTCAAGCCAAGACCTGTTGCGCCACGTACAGCCTTAATAGCTGCTACTTTCTTTTCGCCTGCAGAAGTTAGAATTACGTCGAATTCTGTTTGTTCTGCGGCTGATGCGCCAGCGTCGCCGCCAGCTGCTGGGCCAGCTGCTGCAACTGCAGCAGTTACACCGAACTTCTCTTCCATAGCGGAGATAAGTTCAACCACGTCCATTACAGACATGTCGGCAACGGCATTGATGATATCGTCTTTAGTGATAGACATAACAATTCCTACTCTTTTTAAGACCCATATGGGTCATCAGTTCATGCGTAAAGTCGGTTTAAATCCGGCCAAAATAGGCCCAATAGATTTAAGCGGCTTCCTGTTCTTTTTGATCGCGAATTGCTGCCAAAGTACGTGCCAGCTTGCTGGCCGCCCCTTGCATTACGCTCATCAACTTGGCAATTGCTTCGTCGTATGTTGGCAAAGATGCCAATACGTCGATTTGATCGGCACCCATAAGGTTGCCTTCAAACGCCAGTGCTTTTACTTCAAATTTGCCATTGCTTTTTGCAAAGTCTTTGAACAAACGGGCGCCAGCGCCTGGATGGTCGTTAGAAAATGCAATAATGCTTGGACCTTTGAAGGAGTCCTGCAAACACGCGTAGTCCGTGCCTTCAAGAGCAATCTTAGCAAGAGTGTTACGTACAACCCGTAGGGTTACACCATTCTCGCGAGCTTGCTTACGAAGGGCAGTCATGTCACCTACAGTTACACCGCGTGAATCGGCTACTACTGCAGATAGAGCACTGGTGGCTGCTTCGCTGACTTCTGCGACAATCGCTTTCTTGTCTTCGAGACCTATAGCCACGCTATTTCTCCTGGAAAAAATTATCCAACTCCTTATCCTTACTTCACTTTCGCTAGGTAAGAACAAGAACCTTAATAACGGTGTTGGATTCAAAAATCTGAATCGGGTTCACCGTCTGCGTAGGCATTCATTAAGGTCTATCACCAGAAGGATCAAAACCACCTACGGTCTTTGACAGCCTTGTACAAGTACAAGACCCCAAAGTTTGGTTTTGTTGCTGCGCCAAGTTCGGAAACCAGATGCAGTAACAAAGCAATTCTGACCCTTTAGGTTCCCACGCAGAGCATGGGAACCAGTTGAGCGCTAGTTCCCACGCTCTGTGCGGGAACTCAGAATTACTTATAATTCTTTAGAACTTAACCGCGCCGTGATCAACCGAAAGGCCTGGGCCCATAGTGGTTGAAAGGGTTACTTTCTTGATGTACACGCCTTTAGCAGAAGCTGGCTTCATCTTCTTAAGATCACCCAAAAGAGAGATTAAGTTTTCTTTCACTGCATCTGCAGAGAATCCAACCTTACCTAAAGAACAATGAATGATGCCGGCTTTGTCTGTACGGTAACGTACTTGGCCTGATTTAGCGTTTTTAACCGCTGTTGCAACGTCTGGAGTTACGGTGCCAACCTTAGGGTTAGGCATTAAACCGCGTGGGCCAAGAACCTGTCCCAACTGACCTACAACACGCATTGCGTCTGGAGAAGCAATCACTACGTCAAAGTCCATTTTACCGGCTTTGATTTCTGCAGCCAGTTCATCCATACCTACGATGTCTGCGCCAGCAGCTGTTGCTTTTTCAGCGTTCTCACCTTGGGTGAAAACAGCAACACGAACGTCTTTGCCTGTGCCGTTAGGAAGCACTGTAGAGCCACGAACAACCTGGTCAGATTTACGTGGGTCAACGCCCAAGTTAACACACACGTCGATCGCTTCTGCAAACTTAACAGTAGACAATTCAGTTAAAAGATCAACGGCAGTGTTGATTTCGTATACCTTGCCTAGCTCAACCTTTTCAGCGATCGCTTTAGCACGTTTAGTCATGTTAGCCATTAGTTAACACCTTCTACATTTAAGCCCATTGAACGAGCACTGCCCGCGATAGTACGTACAGCTGCGTCCATGTCAGCAGCTGTTAAATCTTCCATCTTGGTGGTGGCGATTTCTTCCAACTGTGCACGAGTTACAGTGCCTACTTTTTCAGTGTTAGGACGGCCAGAGCCGCTCTTAAGACCAGCTGCCTTCTTTAGCAATACTGCCGCTGGAGGAGTCTTAGTAATAAAGGTAAAGCTACGGTCTGCGTATACTGTAATCACTACAGGTACAGGCATGCCAGCTTCTAGGCTCTGGGTTTGAGCGTTGAAGGCTTTACAAAATTCCATGATGTTTACACCGTGCTGACCCAATGCTGGGCCTACGGGTGGACTTGGGTTAGCCTTACCGGCAGCAACCTGTAGTTTGATATAGGCTTGTACTTTCTTAGCCATGATGTATATCTCCTAATGGGTAATAACGCCTTTTTAACTCATCAAGCTACTGCACTCGACCTAGCTACGTTAAAAGCTTCCTTAAAATGCTCATTTGCAATTTGCAAACTGCGTTTTACGTCAACTTTTGCCTTGCTAGCTCTTCGCTCGCTACGCTTGAAGAGCAAAAAATAGCTCCCCTGTTATATAAGCATTCTGCTAGTGCTGAATGCGCAAAAACCCTGGGCGCCGCTGCCGGCTCCAGGGTCTAGTATTGGCAGCCTAAGCTGCCAAGGGTCAGGCCTTTTCGACCTGAATAAATTCTAGCTCAACCGGTGTAGACCGACCGAAGATAGTGACCGCAACTTGAAGACGGCTCTTCTCGTAATTCACTTCTTCAACAACGCCGTTAAAATCTGCAAACGGTCCATCAACCACTCGAACCATTTCGCCTGGCTCGAAGATTGTCTTAGGCTTGGGAGCTTCAGCACCCGTCTCTACTCGCTCTAAAATGGCGTTAGCTTCACGCTCGGTAATAGGTGCAGGCTTGTCTGCTGTACCGCCGATAAAGCCCATCACACGAGGCGTCTCTTTCACCATGTGCCAAGTCTCATCGTTTAATTCCATGTTCACTAGCACGTAGCCAGGGTAGAATTTACGTTCGCTACGGCGCTTCTTGCCAGCACGCATTTCGATCACTTCTTCTGTTGGCACTAAAACATCGCCAAACACGTCTTGCATCTCAAAACGTTCAATGCGCTCATGCAAGGCGCGCATAACCTGCTTCTCGTAACCTGAGTATGCGTGAACAACGTACCAACGTTTTGCCATGATATTTTCCTAACTAAAACTTTTTAAGCTAACTAGCCAATTATAGACGAAACAGCCCAGCTCAAAAATGAATCTAGACCCCACAAAACCAACGCCATAATGAATACAACAACCACTACGATCAAGGTAGTCTGCGTCGTTTCTTGGCGAGTAGGCCAAACTACCTTACGGATTTCTTTGCGAGCTTCTTTAAAACTAAGTGCGTAACCGCGACCCTTTGTGGTTTGCAATGCAACAAACAAAGCAACACCCGCCATTGCCACTAAAGCCAATGTGCGATACAGCAAAGATTGATCGGAATAAGCGGAGTTACCTACAATACCAGCAATCACTAAAGCCAGAACAAATATCCACTTTACAATGTCAAAACGTGAATTCTGTGTAGTTGGTGTAGCGCTCATATTGGAGCCTCTAGTTAACGGTACAATCATACTTTGCGCCCATAGCCCAAAGCACTAAAAATATGGCAGGCCAGGAGGGATTCGAACCCCCAACATTCGGTTTTGGAGACCGACGTTCTGCCGTTGGAACTACTGGCCTAGAACATTTTCCCCATGAAAATAACAAACATGCGAAAAGTATGGGACGCGTATATTATACGTGTCCCATGTTTATTGCAAGCAATAAGCTCTTATTGCTTGCTATCGCCCGTTCCCACGCGAAGCATGGGAACGAGGCATTCCAGCGTAAGCCGAATTAAGCTAAGATTTTAGCTACAACGCCGGCGCCAACAGTACGGCCACCTTCGCGGATAGCGAAGCGTAAACCTTCGTCCATGGCGATTGGG
>JAQRMV010000063.1 GCA_028598985.1 Gammaproteobacteria bacterium | reverse complement strand
TGAAACATTATCTAAGGCGACTTGTTCTGGGCGCGATGGGTAATTAAAACTCACATTGTTAAAAGATAAGGCTAGTGGGCCATCAACTAGCTTTTGTACGTAGCTTGGGGCGCTTATGTCTGCTTTTTCTGTCAATAGCTCTAGCAGCCGCTCTGTAGCACCTGCAGCCCTTTGTAGTTCTCCATAAACTTCTGATATGGTGGCTACCGCCATGGCCACCATAAGCGCATAAAATATAAACGCAGCCAATTCGCCGGAGCTGATAGCACCACTTGCCACATCTTGGGCGCCTACCCAGATCATGCTCGACAAGCCCGTAAACACCAAGGTCATTGCTACTACGATTAAAATGGAGCGCTGTAAAATGCGTTTCTTAGCCACGTTAAAGGCTTTTTCAACTTCTTGTCCAAAGGCTTTGGTTTCTTCTGCTTCGCGGGTAAAACTCTGTACAATTTTAATGTTTTGTACAATTTCTCCTGCGTAGGTTCCTATGTCAGCCACTCTGTCTTGGCTTAATTTCGAAAGCTTTCTCACTCGACGACCATACAGCATCATAGGAAAGATCACTAAAGGAACGCTTGCAAGAACAATCAAGGCCAGCTTGTAATTAGTGATTAACATCATCACTAAACCACCCGTAAAGGTTAATACGTTGCGTAGTGCCATAGAAATAGAGGAGCCAATGATGGATTGCAATAGAGTAGTGTCGGTGGTTAGGCGGGCGTTAATCTCACCACTTCGATTCACCTCAAAATAATAGGGATCTAGGGTTAATAAATGATTGAATACGGCCAGGCGTACATCGTTACTCACCCTTTCCCCAATCCACGATACCAGGTAGAAGCGGGTAAAGGTGCCAGCAGCCATAAGGAAGGTAATGACGGCTAAAATTAACATGGCTTGGTTTAATCGGCTTGGATCGGCTGAATCAAAACCTTGGTCGATAAGTAAACGAATACCTTGTCCTAGCGCAAGAGACACTCCAGCAGTCACAATAAGGGCTAGGGCGGCCCCTAGAACCATTTTTTTGTAAGGTGAAATAAAAGGCAGAAGCCGTAATAACAAGCGCAAGTCTTGCTTGTTGTTTAACGCTTTTGTAGTAGTGTCGATGGTCATTAGGTGGCTTAATAGATGGCTACTAGATTATATGTATAAGAGTATATGCGGTTGATATCATTATTTACAATTGTCTACCCATAAAAGGTTAAGCGATCAGTTATACTCCATGGCTTCTGGCACTAGGTATTTTTAACATGACGCACAACTCTCAATTTGGATTTGGCATCACTCAAAACAAAGTGAATTTACTTAAACTAATGACCTTTGCCATGCCCTTTAGTTTTGGTGTGTGGATGGCATTGTTTAATAACTTTGCGATACAACAAGCAGGCTTAAACGGTGCGCACATTGGAGTGCTGCAGTCTTGGCGTGAAGTGCCAGGATTTTTAGCCTTTGGCGTGGTGTTTTTGTTAGTTATCATTGCCGAACAACGGCTGGCCATTCTGTCTTTGTTAATGCTGGGTGCTGGCACGGCTTTAACGGGCTGGTTGCCAAATTTTAATGGTTTATTAGTCACCACCATGTTGATGTCGGTGGGGTTTCATTATTACGAAACCGTAAAACAATCTTTGGCCTTGCAGTGGTTTAGCAAACAAGAGGCACCGGTGCAATTAGGCAAACTGATCTCTATAGGTGCTGCATCATCCTTGTTGGCTTATTGTTGGGTGTGGTTAGCGTTATACATATTCCACTTGCCTATAGCTTGGGTTTATACAGTTGGCGGCGGGGTTACTGTAGTGATCGCTTTAGTTGCGTTATTGTTATTTCCGCATTATCAATCTACCGTCACACAAACCAAAAAACTGGTGCTGCGTAAACGTTACAGTCTGTACTACGCCTTGGTGTTTATGGGGGGTGGCCGGCGCCAAATTTTTGTGGTGTTTGCTGCCTTAATGATGGTTGAACGTTTTGGTTTTGGTGCCCATGAAGTGGCTTTAATGTTTTTAGGTAATGGCTTGTTAAGCATGTGGTTGGCGCCAAAAATTGGTAGTTTAGTGGCACGCTGGGGAGAAAAACGAGCCTTAACCCTAGAGTACACTGGCCTCATATTGGTATTTTTAGCCTACAGTATAGTGGAGTGGGCACCGTTAGCCGTTGGTTTGTATATGTTAGATCATGTGTTATTTGCGATGGCCATAGCTCAAAAAACGTATTTTCAAAAAATAGCAGATCCTGCCGATATGGCATCCACCGCGGGAGTGTCTTTCACAATTAACCATATTGCTGCAGTACTATTACCAGCTTTGATGGGCTTATTGTGGCTAGTGTCACCTACATGGGTATTTGTATTGGGCGCAGGCATGGCCGCTGTATCTTTAGTTTTAGCTCGCTGGATCCCGATACACCCACATGAAGGTCAAGAATGGAGCAACCCTTTTCGTAAAAATGCCAATATGTAGAATAAATAACACTCAAAAGCACCGCGTTAAACAGTCCAGTGAGCACTAATTTCGTTAAATAAAGGGTCATCTATCTTAAGTTGTTTTAATTGCGAAGAGGTATTGTTGAAGTAATCCATATTGCTGCCACGGCCACCATGGGCTTGGCCAATCATGCTAGCACATTGGGCCGCATCAAAATCGACATATTGCTCATGTTCTTGGTCTGCAATGAAGGTGATTGCGTTAATAACACCGGTGTTTGTGATTACTTGGCATACACGGGGACGGTAAAATAGGGTGACCATTTCCCGTAGCCACAATTGTTTAAAATCTTCATGTTTGGTGTTTTGTGCAATACGAAAAGCCAACCCTTCACAATGCCCCCCGTGCCGCAATGATAATACCAGCCCAGGCTTGTCTATAGTGCCTCTGTGGACCGTAGATAATAGGTTAAACCCACGTTGAAAGCCGTGCACTTTGCCTTGCTTAGTTTCGATAACTTGCATCTCTGGGTTCCACATTAGGGAGCCATAGGCAAACACCCACAGTTCCTCCGGGAGCGGTGAATGTTCCAAATAATGGCTCAGGGCTTCAAGAACTTGGGTTTGAGGGTAGGCTGACATAATACATCTCAAAGGCCTGTTGCCAAGCCTTGTTATATACGCAGTTTAGTTACGGGTTACATCGCCTTTAGCTGCGTAGTCTGCCGTTTTTAACGGACTGTGGTTAGAGATGTAATCTTTAAGAACTTCTGCATCTACAAAACCAGAATTTACAAAATTAGCATGATCAGACAAGCGAGGGTAACCGTCACCACCAGATGCCATGTAAGCATTCACTGCTACACGATAAGTTTGAGTAGGTTCAACAGCTTTTCCAGCAACGGCAGCACTAGTCATGTTATCACCAGTCATGGTGATTTTTACGCCTGCAAACTGTGCGAATGCACCGCTGCCTGCTGCTTTGTTGGCGGCCGCTTCTAAATAAGACATCAATTCAGCACCGGACAGGTCTACGTAAGCTACGGTGTTCGCAAAAGGCTGAACTGTCAGCACATCTTTATATGTAATGTCGCCGGCGGGCATATCAGCACGAATGCCACCCGAATTCATAATGCCTACATCGGCTTGTACACGGGCCATTTGCGCAAGAGCAATAAGGTTGCCTAGGTTGGTTTCCCTAGTACGTACTTGCTCACGAGCACCAATAAATACCTCATCTGCATTACCGATAACCTGGGTCAACTGCTCTTGGCCTTGATTTTGGTAAGGTTCAAGTATCGCTTGAAGGGTTTCATCGGCAATGATTTCTTTATCGATAAAGACACGTACTTTTTCGCCGTTGATTTTCACTTTCTTTTTCAAGTTAACAGGAATCAACTCATAGTTGATTACAGAGATGGCTCCGTTACGTACTTGAAGATCTAAACGACCTACATATTTGCCCCACTCTTTAGCTTGCACAATAAGAGTATTGTTTTGCACATCCGGTGAAAAAGTTGGCGTTTGGCTGTGTCCGCCCACAATAACATCTAAACCCTCTACCGCTTTAGCAAGGGTTACGTCACCAGCAGCATTTCCGCCATGATCGCCAAAGCGGTAGTGGCCCATGTGGGTTATAGCCACAACTAAATCACTGTTAGCTGCCAGTTCTGGAATGAGTTCCTTGGCCACTTCAACTGGAGATTGGATCTCTACGCCACCTAAAAATTCCGGGTTGCCAATACGAATGGTATCTTCAGTGGTAAAGCCCACAACAGCCACTTTAAGGCCATCAAGGTTGAACATTTCATGGCTCTTAAAAAGAGGCATACCAGTATCTTTGTTCAGTATGTTGGCAGATAAGAACGGAAATCTGGCCCATTCATATTGTTGACGTAGAACAGACATTGGGTTATCAAATTCGTGGTTGCCTAATGCCATAGCATCATAAGACATATAGTTCATGCCTTTGAAGTCTGGTTCAGCATCTTGTAAGTCCGATTCTGGAACACCAGTATTAATATCACCACCCGAAAGGAGCAGGGTATGACCGCCGTTGCTGGCCACTTCGTCACGAATACCTTGGATTAATGCAGCACGGGCTGCCATGCCATATTCACCGTGACGGTTTGGCCAAAAACGGCCGTGGTTGTCGTTGGTGTGAAGAATCGTTAAGTTATAGGTTTGGTCTGGGGTTGAAGCGATTGCATTTTGGCCAGCTAACGCTAGTCCTGCAATACAGCTTAATATAAGGCCGCGTTTGATGAAATGGGTCATGTGAGTCTCAATTTTGATTATTAGAATTAGAAGTTCAAAAAAGTTAAGTCATAACTTAATTGTAAGTGTGTAGGATATTACAAGAATTTATACAAAACACAATCTTGGTGGTAGCGTTGGAAAACTATGGGTTCAAATCTGGTATTAATTTAGGCGTTAGATCCCTTGCTCCAAAACTCTTGCTTGTGCGAATATAGCGGCCAACTCATAAATCACCACTAGGTGTTTTGATATGACCTTAAATGCGCCTTTTATCCGGTTTATGCCATGGATTTTTGTGTGGGTGTGGAGTACGGGGTTTTTAGTGGCAAAGTTAGGTCGCCCTTATGCAGAACCTTTTACCTTACTAAGTTACCGCTTTGCCTTAGCTTTGGTAGTGTTATGGTTAATTACCCTGATATTTAATAGTCGGTGGCCTACAAAATTAAGCTCTATATTACACTGCATGTTTGTAGGTTTGCTAATTCATGGCGTGTACCTTGGTGGTATTTTTAAAGCCATTTCCCTAGGTATGCCTGCCGGTTTAAGCGCTATGGTGATTGGTTTACAACCTCTTACTATGGCTCTTTTGGCGGGTTTAATGCTGGGTGAAAGAGTAACTAAACGCCAATGGCTTGGCTTAGTAATGGGTTTGGCTGGCCTTTATCTAGTGTTAGGCGAACAGTTTGCCTTGGATACAAAGACGTTATTTAACGGCTTTTCTGGTTGGGCACCGGTGCTAGTGCTAGGGGCCTTGCTGGGTATTTCTTTAGGTACTTTGTATCAGAAAAAGTACTGTATTAATGTGGATTACTTACCTTCTATTTGGTGGCAGTATGCTGCTGCCATGGCGTTAAGTCTTGTTATAGCTTTTGGTTTTGAAACACGTATAGTGGATTGGCAATGGCAATTTGTAGTGAGTCTGTCTTGGCAGGTATTGGCTTTATCCATAGGCGCCATTTTATTATTAATGATTATGGTGCGTCACGGCGCTGCGGCTAAAGTGGGCAGTTTGTTTTATTTAGTGCCGCCTACGGTGGCACTACAAGCGTGGTTTCTATTTGGTGAAGCTATGGGTTGGCAGGGGCTGTTCGGTATAGTGTTAATTGCAGCGGGTGTAGCTCAAGCCATGTGGCCCAGTAAAAAATCTTAAGTTAGTGTTGGAGTTTATTATGTCTAAATGGGTTCCTGTTCAAGCAGGCCATCTACAGTGTTTTCATAACCCTAAAGCCGACAGTCAAATGGCGTATGGGACCGATCGTCAAGCCATACTCAGCGTGAAAAAGGCGAAGTTAGCTCTGGATACGATCACCCGCTGGCCCAATTACAAAGTCACGCCGCTGCATGATTTGTCGGCCATGGCGGATCAAGCTAATGTTAAAAAAGTTTATTATAAAGACGAAAGTACCCGTTTTGGGCTTAAGAGTTTTAAGGCGTTAGGTGGCGCATTTGCCGTAACACGTTTTCTGCAGCAGCATATAGGCAACCTTACAGGTTCTGAACCGAGCATGGATGAACTGTTATCAGGCCAGTATAAACACCAACTCAAAGACGTCGTTGTGAGCTGCGCTACCGACGGCAACCACGGTCGTTCTGTCGCTTGGGGGGCTAAAATGTTTGGTTGCCAATGCATTATCTATATCCACCGCGATGTTTCCGCTGGTCGTCAGGCTGCTATGGAAGCTTATGGTGCTCAGGTGATTCGGATTGCTGGAAACTATGATGAATCTGTACGCCAGGCTGCTACAGAGGCGCAGGCTAATAACCGTGTGATTATTTCGGACACCAGTTATGAGGGTTATACCGAAATTCCAGCCAACGTTGCCCTAGGTTATACGGTGATGTTGGCGGAAATAGTGGCGCAATTAAAAGATGAAATACCTACCCATGTATTTGTACAAGCTGGCGTGGGGGGGTTGGCCGCAGCGGTATGTGGTTATTTTTGGGATTTATGGGGTACACAACGGCCTCGTTTTATTGTTGTAGAGCCCGAGGCGGCTAACTGCTTGCAGGTGAGTGCAAAGGCCGGTGAGCTAAGGGTTGTAGAAGGCGACTTAGACACCCTTATGGCGGGTTTAGCATGTGGTGAAGTTTCACAAATAGCCTGGCAAATATTAGCCCAAGGCAGTGATGACTTTATCACTTTAAGTGAAGACGCTATTGCAGAGTCTATGATCGCTTTGCAACGCAATACCCCAAGTATTGAAGGCGGGGAGTCTGCCGTTGCCGGTTTGGCCGCGTGTTTAGTGGCTGCAGGCAACAGCGAATGGCGTGAAGAACTAGGGCTTAACGATCAAAGCAGTGTGCTGGTATTAGGCACAGAAGGCGCAACAGACCCAGAGTTATACCAACAACTGGTGTTTGGAGAGGTGTAATGGCTCAGTATGACCTTAAAGAACTGCCTATTAGGGACTTTGGTTTAGCCGAGTACGAACAGCGTATGTCTCGCGCCCAAGCAATGATGCGTGAACAAAAGTTGGACGGTGTTTTACTAACCACCGAAACTAATGTGCGTTATTTTTCGGGTTATTTTACGCAATTTTGGCAAAGTCCAACTCGACCTTGGTTTTTAATTTTACCCGCCAAAGGCAAACCTATTGCAGTGATTCCTACCATTGGCGTAGTGGGTATGACCAGCACATGGGTTGATGATATACGCACATGGCCATCTCCTTTTCCCGAAGATGATGGAGTGAGTTTGCTAAATCAAACCTTAAATGAATTACCTAAACGGTTTGGTCGTTTGGGTATGACTTTGGGTAGAGAAACGCACCTACGTATGCCGCAACAACAAGTGCAATCACTCTATGCGTCTAGTGGCTTTGAACTGGTTGACGTGAGCCGTGAAATTTTACATCTTCGGAGTATTAAATCGGCAGCAGAAATTAACCGTGTTGCCCATATTTGCTCCATCACGTCTAATGCCTTTGCCCAGCTACCCTCGTTTGCAAAATTGGGTATGACAGAACGTGAGGTGGTGGCAGAATTTAGAATGGAACTACTTCGCCAAGGCGCCGATCATTCTCCATTTATTGTGTCTTCTTCGGGCCCTGATGGCTACGATGATATCATTATGGGGCCTACAGACAGGGTGATTGAAGAGGGTGATGTACTAATCATTGATACCGGTACGGTGTGGCAAGGCTATTTTTGTGACTTTGACCGTAACTGGTGTTTTGGTGATTGCTCCGGGCAAACTAAAGCTGCCTATGACACTGTGTACCAAGCCACCAGTGCCGGTTTTGCAGCGGCCAAACCCGGCAATACTACCAGTGATTTGTATCGGGCCATGTGGCCTATTATGCAAGCCGGTGGCGCATTGGGCAATGACGTAGGCCGACTAGGGCATGGTTTGGGTTCCGATCTCACGGAGTGGCCATCCAATACGGCCACGGATGAAACAATGCTGGAGGTGGGTATGATTATGACTTTAGAGCCAGGGATGTCATACCTGAATGCCAGGGGTGAAGTGAAACAGATGGTTCACGAAGAAAACATAGTCATTACACAAGAGGGTGCGCAGTGGCTTTCCACCCGTGCGGCAGCCACATTGCCATTATTGAACTAAAACTGAGCCAGCTCTTTAATCCATGTCTCTGCCAGCTGATTGGTTGGAGCATTTTTTTTATGGATCACCGTGTAGTCTGTAGTGTAATGGAAGTGCCCAGCACATAGAGCTTTCATTTTACCTTGTTGTATCCATTGGGCGGCGTAATGGGTGGGTAAATAGCCTATGAAACAACCCGTCATGATAAGGAATGCCACACCCTCTCTATCGGTGGCAGTAGAGGTTGTATTTAAATCAAGATAACGGCTTTTAGTTTGAGCTGTCTGTGCGTAGGCGGGTGCTACGGCATCGTAGCTTGCTACTAAGCTAATGACTTCTTGCTGTTCTGCTATGCTAAATAAAGGGTGCTGATGGCTACAGTATAAACGTGATTCTTCATCATAAAGAGGAATGTATGCCAATTCTGCAATTTGTCGTAAACAAGGAATAACCCCCACATTTAGGCGACCATCTAATACTGCTTTTTCAATCTCATTGGGAGGCATCATGCTGATGTTAATGCCAATGTCTGAAGCTTTTAATTTCAATTCACGCAGGGCGTGGGTAATTTTCATATGGGGCAGCGTCACCAAGTTATCGGCAATACCTATATTAAGGTCGCCTTTAAGTTGATCATGTAATGCATTCACACGGGTGCGAAACCCCTCTATTGAAGTGAATAGTTGCAAAATCGCTTCATACACTTGCTGCCCAGAATCGGTGACCGAAAAGCCCGCTCGACCCCGTTGGCACAGTCTCATGCCTAAGCGAGTTTCTAAATCACCCATGGCCATGCTAATGGCTGCACGGCTGATGTTAAGCTCCACTTCTGCCGCTGCAAAACCACCTGCTTCAACCACTGTTTTATAGATGCGCAATAGGCGCAAATCAATATCCGATAGACGGCTTAAGCCAAGGTGTGTAGGCATGATTTTAGTTAACTAATAGATTAAGTAAGTGTAATTAACTTAATATTTAATTGTTCTAAATGCAAGTTTAAACTCAGTTTATTATTAATGATGGAGTCACCCATGAGTTTTGAATTATTGACCGGAGGCCTAAGCCGAGAACAGCTTGAAGCCCACTGGATGCCTTTTACTGCTAACCGCCAGTTTAAAGATAATCCACGTATGATCGTATCGGCTGAAGAAAGCCACTATATTGCCGCAGACGGTCGTCGTATTTATGATGGTTTATCAGGGCTATGGTGTTGTGGTTTTGGACATAATCGTCCAGAAATTACTGAAGCTGTGTATGCACAAATGAAAACTATGGACTATTCTCCAGCGTTTCAACACGGTCATCCTAAGGCTTTCGAATTGGCTGATCGAGTGGCAAAAATGGCGCCGGAAGGTTTGGATTACGTATTTTTTACCAACTCTGGCTCAGAGTCTGCAGACACGTCATTAAAAATGGCTCGTGCTTATTGGCGCCAACATGGTCAACCCAGTAAAACCAAGCTTGTTGGGCGTAGCAAGGGTTACCACGGCGTTAACTATGGAGGCATTAGTGTAGGTGGTATCGCAGGCAACCGTAAGCTGTTTGGCACTGGCGTAGATGCTGACCACTTGGCTCATACCTTGTTACCACAAAACGCCTTTACTAAAGGTTTGCCAGAGCATGGGGCAGAACTTGCAGATGATTTGTTAGAACAAATTGCTTTGCACGATGCCAGCAATATTGCTGCAGTGATTGTAGAACCTTTTGCCGGTTCTGCGGGTGTGATTGTTCCACCCCAGGGATACTTGCAGCGCCTACGCAAGATTTGTGACGAGCACAATATCTTGTTGATATTTGATGAGGTTATTACTGGTTTTGGTCGTGCAGGAGCGGCCTTTGGTGCAGATGCTTTTGGTGTGGTGCCCGATATTATGAACCTTGCTAAAGGCCTGACCAACGGTGCTATCCCTATGGGAGCAGTGGTAGCTAAGAGTGAAATTTATCAAACCTTTATGGCAGCCGGAGGGCCAGAGTACATGGTGGAATTTCCCCATGGTTATACTTA
The DNA here is from genome assembly GCA_028598985.1 of Gammaproteobacteria bacterium. Classification (GTDB taxonomy): domain Bacteria; phylum Pseudomonadota; class Gammaproteobacteria; order Pseudomonadales; family Balneatricaceae; genus Njordibacter. The sequence continues at coordinate 2,207 of JAQRMV010000063.1, read as the reverse complement.
TTCTGCACATCCCGTGGCTTGTGCTGCTGGTTTGGCAGCTATGGACATATTTGAAAATGATCAAATGGCGCAGCGGGCTGCCGACCTAGCACCACACTTTGAAAATGCTATTCATAGCCTTAAAGGGTTGAACTATATCAACGACATTCGTAACTATGGTCTTGCTGGCGCCTTAACCATTGAAGCTTACCCGGGTGAACCAGCCCGCCGGCCATATGAAATTGCTATGAAGGCTTGGGACTTAGGTTTTTATGTGCGTTATGGTGGTGACACCATTCAGTTAGGGCCAAATTTTGTGGCAGAAAAAGAAGATATCACCCGTTTGGTGAGCGCCTTAGGTGATGCCATTCAAAGCTTAGACTAGCAGTAGGTTACGTTACCACGCGGAGCATGGGAACGAGTGCAGTTGGTCGGTTGCGTTCCCACGCGGAGCATGGGAACGAGGGACAGGGCATAACTCAGAGTAGTTAGCTATTTAGCCAATGGTATTGCTAGCCTAGTCTGGTTACCATATTTAAAGAACACCCAAATAAGCTCATAAATGAGTAGTGAGGAAATATCATGCAAGTTGTAGGACATTTTATTAACGGCGCAATGGTTGCCGATACAGATCGTGTACAAGACGTATTTAATCCAGCAACGGGTGATGTTATACGTCAAGTTGCTTTGGCCAGTAAAACCACCGTAGAAGACGCTATAGCTGCGGCACAAGAGGCTTTTCCTGCGTGGCGTAACACCCCGCCACAAAAGCGTGCGCGGGTGATGTTCCGCTTTAAGCAGTTGCTTGAAGATAATGCCGACAAAATTTGCGCAGCCCTCACCAACGAACACGGCAAAGTATTAGACGACGCCCAAGGTGAATTGATTCGAGGCATTGAAGTCGTGGAGTACGCTTGTGGTGCACCAACCTTATTGAAAGGTGAACACAGCAAAAATGTAGGCCCTGCGATTGATAGTTGGTCTGAATTTCAGCCGTTAGGAGTGGTTGCGGGTATTACGCCGTTTAACTTCCCAGCCATGGTGCCTATGTGGATGTTCCCTATGGCGATTGCTTGCGGTAACACCTTTGTACTTAAACCATCCGAACGTGACCCAAGTGCGCCTTTGTTGATTGGTCAGTTGCTGAAAGAAGCAGGTTTGCCAGACGGTGTATTTAACATCGTTAATGGTGACAAAGTGGCTGTAGACACTATTCTTGAAGATGATCGTGTTCAAGCCGTGAGTTTTGTAGGTTCTACGCCTATTGCTCAATACATTTATGCTACAGGCACCGCCAATGGCAAACGTGTACAGGCCTTAGGCGGCGCTAAAAACCACGCTATTATCATGCCAGATGCAGATATGGATAACGCTGTGAACGCGCTTATGGGGGCTGCGTACGGTTCCTGTGGTGAACGTTGCATGGCAATCTCTGTTGCCGTGTGTGTAGGTGACGCCGCAGCCGACGAATTAGTGGCTAAGCTTAAGCCACAAGTTGCTGCTCTAAAGGTAGGCAACGGTACAGACGTAAGCAACGAAATGGGCCCACTCATCACTAAAGCCGCTCAAGAGCGTGTGCGCAGTTTAGTCACTCAAGGTGTAGAACAGGGCGCAGAGTTAGTGGTAGATGGCCGTGAATTGGTGGTAGATGGCCATGAAAACGGTTTCTTCATTGGGGGTTGTTTGTTCGACAAGGTCACCAAAGACATGGCCGTTTATGAAGAGGAAATCTTCGGGCCTGTATTATGTGTAGTGCGTGTGGATACTATGCAACAAGCCATGCAGCTAATTGATGACCATGAATTTGGTAATGGTACCTGTATCTTTACCCGCGACGGCGAAGCAGCACGTTACTTCTCTGACAACATTAAAGTAGGCATGGTAGGTATTAACGTGCCATTACCAGTGCCAGTGGCTTACCACAGCTTTGGTGGATGGAAACGTTCATTATTCGGTGATTTGGGTGCCCATGGTCCAGATGCTATCCGTTTTTACACCCGGCGTAAGACAGTGACTCAGCGCTGGCCAGCCGGCGGTATTCGTGAAGGAAAACAGTTTGCTTTTAAGTAAACAGAACACATTTAAAAGCCCAGCATTTGCTGGGCTTTAGTATTTTCCAATAGAGAGATGAGCCTGAAATCCAGCTATTTAAGTGCCTGTTTTTAGTCGCGCATGAAGTTGATTAAAGAGTTTATCTCTTGCTGAGTTCAGTTGTTCAGCGGCTTCAT
>JAQRMV010000062.1 GCA_028598985.1 Gammaproteobacteria bacterium | reverse complement strand
TGGGAACGGTAGTTAAGCTGCTGGCAACTCAACCTTGTTGTGACGGCAAGTGGCAACCATGGTGTTATACAACAGGCAGGCAATAGTCATTGGTCCAACCCCACCGGGTACAGGAGTGATTGCGCCAGCTACTTTCTCGGCACTTTCAAAATGAACGTCACCTACTAGCTTGGTTTTGCCTTCCGGTGTTTCGATGCGGTTGATACCTACGTCGATCACTGTTGCGCCTGGTTTAATCCAAGAGCCTTTAACTAGCTCAGGAACACCAACGGCTGCAACTACGATGTCTGCTTCGCGAACAACAGCTTCAATGTCTTTAGTGCGAGAGTGAGCCACAGTTACAGTGCAGCTTTGCTGTAGCAATAAGTTGAACATAGGCTTGCCAACAATATTAGAACGGCCAACAACGACGGCGTTCATACCTGTTAGGTCACCATGGTAGTCTTGCAGCATCATTAGGCTGCCTAGTGGAGTGCATGGAATCATGCCTTCGCCGCCCGTAGACAGCATGCCAACGTTGATCGGGTGGAAGCCGTCTACGTCTTTAGTTGGGTCAATGGCTTCTAATACCTTGGCAGAGTCTATGTGCTTAGGTAATGGCAATTGAACCAATATGCCGTTGATGGCTGGATCGTTGTTCATGTCGTTGATGAGGTTAAGCAAAAACTCTTCACTCGTATTGTCTTCAAGTTTGTGCTCAATAGATGTGATGCCGCATTCTTTGGCTTGCTTGCCCTTGCTGCGCACGTACACTTGGCTAGCTGGGTCTTCGCCCACTAGCACAACGGCTAGGCCGGGAACGATGTTGTGGTCTGCTTTCATAGAAGCAATTTGACCGGTCATTTTTTCACGTAGTTTAGCAGCGAACTGCTTGCCGTCGATAAGGTGTGCCATGATGGAATAGCTCATGTTAGTGATAAAAAAAACAGCCTAGTTGAGGAATGCTCAGCGAAGGCCTACAAATTTGTGGTGTATTTTATCTCAATTTCGGACTTCATGTTGGCTTATCTGGCTATAAGTCAGCTTTGACGGATAAAGAATGAATTTTGTTTGCTTGAATAGGATTCAGGCTGTGTGCGTAAAACTCAAGTAAAGCAGGGGTTTGCTAGTGATATGATAGATTTTGGTTGCTTAGCCTTGTGGAGTCTTGTGGGTCGCGTTTCGATAATGCTTTGTCGTAGGCAAGTTAGCTGAAAAAGGCCATCCTAGATAATCTAGCGCCCATATATTGCCATTCATTGAAGCCTCAATGTAATGCCACTTTTCCTGCAGGAGTAGCACCTATGTCCGATGACCAGTATGAAGAAGACCTTGATCTCAATAGCCTGAGTGACGAAGAGCTTACTGAACAAATGCATGACGACCTCTATGACGGTATGGAAGAAGAAATTGCAGAAGGCACGAACATTCTTCTAGGCCGTGGTTGGTCTCCTAGCAAGGTGCTTAATGAGGCCTTGGTTGGTGGCATGAATATAGTGGGTGTGGACTTCCGTGATGGCATTTTATTTGTGCCCGAAGTTCTAATGGCTGCTAACGCAATGAAAGCAGGCATGGCTATCCTACGCCCGCTATTAGCTGAAACAGGAGCAAAGCCTGTTGGTAAGGCGGTTATTGGCACCGTTAAAGGTGATATTCATGACATTGGTAAAAACCTTGTTGCCATGATGTGGGAAGGCGCTGGGTTTGAAGTGATCGACATCGGTATTAACTGCCCAGTAGAAAAGTATATAGAAGCCCTTGAAGAGCATCAGCCAGATATCCTTGGCATGTCTGCATTATTAACCACTACCATGCCTTACATGAAAGTGGTAATCGACACTATGAAAGAGCAGGGCATCCGAGATGACTTTTTAGTTCTTGTGGGTGGTGCGCCACTTAACGAAGAATTTGGTGATGCTGTAGGTGCAGATGCTTATTGTCGTGATGCTGCCGTAGCTGTAGAAACAGCGAAGAAGTTGGTTGCTGAAAAACGCGCTGCGTAACTCGGCTCTGAAGGTCTAGGGGCAACCCATGCAACCTGCAAGTCTGCTTATTATTGCTTGCGGCGCCATTGCTCGAGAAGTAATGGCTGTTGCGAAGAGTAGCGGCTGGCAAAATATTAAAGTGACCCAAATTCCTGCCGAGTTGCACAATCGGCCAGATCAAATCCCTGCGGCTGTAGAACAACGATTAGCCAGCTATGCAGCAGATCATGATCATGTATTTGCCGCTTTTGGTGACTGTGGAACTGGTGGCCAATTGGACAAAGTGCTGAATAAGTACAACATTCAACGTTTGTCGGGTTCCCACTGTTATGAATTTTATAGTGGGAGCAAGAATTTTGCCCTTATGGCGGAACAAGAGTTAGGCACATTTTATCTAACGGATTACCTCGCCAAACATTTTGAACAGCTCATCATGGAAGGCATGGGTTTGAATAAACATCCTCAACTTATTGAATTGATGTTTGCTCACTATACAAAGTTGGTTTACCTAGTTCAAAAGCCGGATCGAGAACTTGATCATTTCGCCCAATCGGCAGCTCAAAAATTAGGTTTAAAGTACGAACGAGTGGAAACAGGATATGGCCAAATGGCCGAAGAATTGACTGCTCATTACACTAACTACACCGAACAGGTAATTAAATGGCCAACCTAACCATCGTTATGTGGCGCGATATTCCCGCCCAAGTCATTGTTAAGCAAGGCCGAAAAAGCGCCAAGCGTCCATTAGAAGAACGTTTTGAAAAGGCCGTAGATAAGGCTGCTATGCGTGCCGGTCTATATGGAAGTGATGGTTATTTATCGGAATGGCGTCGAGATACCAGCCCCTGTGGTGACGATTTGGAAGCTGTGCTAGAAGCTACCGTGACTCAAATAGAAACAGATTATACAGATGAGCGCTTAGCCGTATTAATCGCCGCTGGCGGCATCGCTGACCAATAACTGAGCTATTGGTTTAACAAAACCAGCCTTATTTTATTTTTTTGGAGAAGTACCCATGGCGCTAAATGCCGTTGCAGAAAAACAAGCCATTATTGACTTGATGCAAAAAACCACCGTTGAGGTGACCCCAGGCGGTGCTGCTAAGGTTGCCGACTTTAGAGAATTGTTGCGTCCGGGCTGTACCGTATATGTCACATTTCTTCCAGGGTCAGACTTTGCAGATACAGTAGCTACTGTGCGCCGCCTTAAGGACGAAGGTTTCAACCCTGTGCCGCACTTTGCAGCACGTTCTATTCCATCGGCTAAGTTCCTAGAAGAAAACCTTGCCTCTTTACAAGGTGAAACAGGCGTTACCGAAGGTTTGTTGATTGGTGGCGGAGTAAACACCCCAGTCGGCGATTTTGGGTCTTCCATGGAAGTGCTTCAAACCGGTTTGTTTGAGAAATACGGTATTCAGAAAATGGGTTTAGCGGGACATCCAGAAGGTAGCCCAGACATCAGCCCTGCTGACTGCGCTCTTGCTATTAAAGAAAAAAATGATTTTGCAAAGCAAACCGATATGAGCTTGTATTTGGCTACACAGTTTGCCTTTGAAGCAGAGCCTATTTTTGCATGGGAACGTGAAATTCGTGCTGCAGGCAATGAACTGCCTATTCATATTGGTGTGCCAGGCCTTGCTACTATCAAAACCCTAATGCGCCATGCGGCCCATTGTGGTGTAGGTGCATCGGTGCGCGTATTAACGCGTAACCCAATGAGCATGGTGAGGTTAGCGCTTAAAGACTCGTTCATGGGCAAATATGTTAACGCGCCTTCTTCAGAACCAAGTGAGCTAATGCGTGACCTAGTTAAAGGTATGCATGCCGACCCAGATTGTTTGATTGCCCAGTGTCACTTGTATCCTCTTGGCGGCTTAAAGAAGTCTGCTGCATGGATGTACCAAGTACAAGATGGCCAGTTTGCACTAAATGGTAAAGCCTTCACGGTTAACTCTTAATTATATTTTTTGGCCAGACTACTGGCTTTTATTAGACCTTAAAGCAGGAATTTCACATGACTGATACTATCATCAGCTCCGCCACCAAAGAAGTTGTGATTGGTTTTGATCGTCCCTTTGCAGTAATTGGAGAGCGTATTAACCCTACTGGCCGCAAGTTGTTGGCCGAAGAAATGAAAAATGGCGACTTTAGCCGTGTAGAAGCAGATGCTTTAGCACAGGTTGCCGCTGGTGCTACCATTTTGGACATCAATGCGGGCATTCCATTAGCTGATGAGCCAGCGATTTTGGCTAAAACCATTCAATTGGTGCAGAATTTAGTGGATGTGCCTTTATGTATTGATTCGTCCATCATTGAAGCTTTAGAAGCTGGCTTAGCCGTATACAAAGGTAAAGCACTTTTAAACTCCGTGACAGGTGAAGATGAGTCATTGGATCGTGTGCTGCCATTAGTTAAGAAATACGGAGCAGCCGTGGTAGCCATCTCTAATGATGAGACCGGTATTTCACAAGACATTAATGTGCGTTTTGAAGTGGCTAAGAAGATTGTTGAGCGTGCTGCAGATTACGGCATTCCCGCCTCAGACGTAGTGGTCGATCCCTTGGTAATGCCTGTTGGCGCTATTAATACGTCCGGCCGTCAGGTGATGGAATTCGTTCATCGTCTACGTACAGAACTTAAAGTAAATACGACTTGTGGCGCTTCTAACTTCAGCTTTGGTTTGCCTAATCGCAACGGTGTAAACTGCGCCTTTATTGCTTGTGCTATTGCCTCTGGCATGACCTCTGCTATCATCAACCCTATGCATGAAGAAGTGATGCTAGGTGTACGTGGTGGTAACCTGATGATGGGCCATGATCCAGAATGTAAAAATTGGATTAAAGCATACCGAGATCCAGCTGCTGCCCCTGGACGTGGTGGCCGTACTGGCGGTCGTCGTCGTAGCGCATAAGCTGCGATGAGTTTAACTATCTAAAAAGGGGCCTTATGGCTCCTTTTTTATCTAACCCAACCAAAAAACAACATTGAGATGGCCCTATGAGTCAAACGAATTCTAATGATGCCTTAGTCGTCTTTACCCCGTCTGGTAAGCGAGGACGTTTTCCAGTGGGTACACCTTTGTTGCAAGCTGCTCGTTATCTTAATGTTGATATAGATTCAGTCTGTGGTGGCCGTGGTATTTGTGGCCGCTGCCAAATTTTAGTCAGTGAAGGTGATTTTGCTAAATTTGGTATTACATCCAATGCCTCTAGCTTAGAGCCCATCACTGCACCGGAACTAAAGTATGCTGAGCGTCGCGAACTCAAACCAGGACGTCGCTTAAGTTGCCATACCAAGGTGCTGAGTGACATCGTGGTGGATGTGCCGGCAGAGAGCCAAGTGCACCATCAGATGGTGCGTAAAGACGCAGAACATCACGATATCGACATCAACCCACTAGTGCGTCTGTACTATGTAGAAGTGCAAGAGCCAGATATGCATGACCCCTCTGGCGATCTAAGACGATTATTAAATGCCCTAGAAGCCGATTGGCAATTATCTGACCTTTCTTATGATGTGGCCTTGTTGGCTACTATCCAGCCTATCTTAAGGGAAGGCAAGTGGGCGGTCACCGTGGCCGTTCGCCAAGGTCAGCAAATAGTTGCTATTTGGCCTGGCCTTAAAGAACATGTATTTGGTGTGGCTGTGGATGTGGGTTCTACCACTATTGCAGCACATCTATGTAATTTGTCGAGTGGCGAAGTGGTGGCTAGTGCAGGCGTTATGAACCCACAAATTCGTTTTGGTGAAGACCTCATGAGCCGCGTGTCTTATGTGATGATGAATCCAGGCGGTGAGGTCGATATGACCAACGCCGTACGCGAAGCCCTTAATGGGCTGGTTACGGAGCTTGTGAAACAAGTTGAATGTAAGACCAGCGATGTATTGGAAATCACCTTCGTTGCCAACCCTATAATGCATCATTTGTTATTGGGTATTAACCCGGTAGAGCTTGGTGGCGCACCGTTTGCTTTAGCCACCGACATGGCGGTGAATACCTTTGCCAGTCACTTAGATGTTCATCTTAACTCCCAAGCCCGTGCGTACTTGTTGCCCTGTATTGCAGGCCACGTTGGTGCAGACACCGCGGGTATGATCTTGGCCGAACAACCCTACAATCACGATGAAATGACCTTGTTAGTAGACGTAGGCACTAATGCGGAAATAGTATTGGGCAACCGCCATCGGTTAGTCGCTTGCTCAAGCCCCACGGGGCCGGCGTTTGAAGGTGCTCAGATCAGCTCTGGTCAGCGTGCTGCGGCTGGTGCCATCGAACGTATACGTATTGACCCGATAACCCTAGAGCCGCGTTTTCAGGTGATTGGGTGTGAATTATGGTCCGATGAAGTAGGTTTTGACGCCGCTACCGAAAACTCGGGGATCACTGGCATATGTGGCTCTGGCATCATTGAAGTGGTTGCTGAGATGTATTTATCGGGTGTTATTAACCAAGACGGTGTGGTGGATGGCGCCATGGCCGACACTAATCCTCGGATTCAGCCAGATGGCCGCACCTATTCCTACGAAATTATGCCTGCCACGGAAACCCGTGGCGCCGTTAAAATTATGCAAAATGACATCCGTGCCATTCAGCTTGCTAAAGCTGCATTGTATGCTGGTGTGAAGCTGTTAATGCAGTATCAGAAGGTAGACAAGGTGGATCGCATTCGATTTGCTGGGGCCTTTGGTAGCCATATTGATGTGAAATATGCCATGGTGTTAGGTTTGATTCCAGATTGTGCCTTAAGTGAAGTATCTTCCGCGGGTAATGCCGCGGGTACTGGTGCACGTATCGCGCTACTTAACGAAGCATCACGTGTGGAAATTGAGCAGGTGGTGCGTAATGTTGAAAAAATTGAAACCGCCGTAGAGCCAGACTTTCAGCAGCTCTTTATTGATGCAATGGCGTTTCCTAACAAAGTAGATGCTTTTCCAGAATTGGAAAAAGTAGTGACTTTGCCATCCGTTAAAGAAGTGAAAGCCGAAACAGAAGGCGGTGAAAAGAAACGTCGACGTCGTAGAGGATAAGCGCCAATATGCAAACGAACAGACCTAACAATCGTGCTCGCACTGGGGTATTGATTGGTATTGCCTTCAAGCTATTTAAAAGTGTTAAGGTGTTTAAGGCGGCCTTGGTGGCCATGGCTTTGTCTGGCTGGACCATTCTGCTCAGTTTTGAGTTTGCGGTAACCTTGTTGGCTATTCTAATGTTCCATGAATATGGTCACATTCGCGCTATGCAGCGTTTTGGTATTCCTACAAAGGGTATCTACATCATTCCTTTTGTTGGCGGTGTTGCAGTAGGAGATAGTCCTAAGACCCATTGGCAAGAATTGTATATCGCGATGATGGGGCCCGTTTTTGGTTTAGCCATGAGTGTGGCTTTCTTTATTGGTTTTTTGATTACGGGTAACCACTTTGTAGGCTTAGTGGCTTCGGTGAGTGCGCTGGTGAACTTGTTTAACCTGTTACCTATTTATCCGTTAGACGGTGGCCGAGTGGTTAAAGCCTTGGTTTACTCAGGGCGTAGTCGGTTCATATACGTTGGTCTAGTGGTGATTTCAGGCCTAGTGATTGGTTTTAGCTTTGCTTATGGATTTGCCTTAATCGGCTTTTTTGGCATTATGGGATTGATTGATTTGTTAGCCGATTGGAATAGCTTTGATGAAGACCCAAAGTTTAAGCTCAATGCCTACGGCATCGTTTTTAGTTTAATTTGGTATTTGCTCACGGCCGCCGCACTGGTTGGCATGATGGTGTGGATTGCTGCATTAAAGCTTCCCGGCAGCGAACTAGCGATCGCTATTCTTAACGCTTAATCGTTCCCACGCGGAGCATGGGAACCAGAAATGCTCCACGAAACCTCGTTCCCACGCAGAGCATGGGAACCAGTAATGACCTCGTTCCCATGCTCCGCGTGGGAACGTAAGCGGGAAACCACTATTACTGATCAGTGAGGGTGGTTAACCCATCAATATCGAGGTTATCTGCCCCATTGTTTTTGAGGCTTTCTTCAGCGATACGTACACTTTGGCCAGGCGCAAAACGACGGCGTTCTTCCCGCGGTGGAATGCCAAAAAAGTCTCGGTAACACTTAGAAAAGTGAGGTGCCGATACAAAACCACAAGCTAAAGATACATCAATAATGGATAGGTTGGTTTGTAGCAAAAGCTGACGCGCACGGTTAAGGCGTAATTCTAAATAGTAGCGCGATGGCACGCACTTAAGATGCTTTTGAAACAAACGCTCTAGTTGGCGGCGAGACACGCCTACATACTGTGCTAAATCGTCTAAGCTAATGGTTTCTTCTAAGTTAGCTTCCATCAGGGCTACGGCTTCTATGAGTTTAGGTTGGCTGTTGCCTAAGTGTAAGCGTAAGGGGATGCGTTGAGTGTCATGGTGGTCACGAATACGTTCCATGATGAACATTTCAGAAACGGCGGCGGCAAGTTCGGGCCCGTGATGGTTGCTTACGAACTGTAACATCATATCTAAAGAAGAGTTACCACCAGAGCAGGTGAAGCGGTCGCGATCGATAGCAAATAAGTTTGAAGACATTAATACATTAGGAAATTCTTCGCGCATACTGGCTAAGTTTTCCCAGTGAATTGTAGACTTGTACCCATCAAGCAAGCCCGCAGCGGCTAATAAATAGCTACCGGTGCAGGTAGAACCGATATTAATTTTGGCATTGGCTACCTTGCGTAAAAAAGACAAAGTGCCTTTGTCGTAGGCACGGTCTACATAGGTGCCACCACAAACGATTAAAGCTTCTAAACCGTTTAGATTAAGGTTGTTAATATGAATGGTGGGGGTGACTTCAAAGCCAACACTAGCTTTAACAGGCGCGCCGTCCATAGAGACGATTTCCCACTCATACAAATCTTGTTTGCTAATGTAATTGGCACCACGAAGGCTGGCTACAGCAGATGAAAAGGTGACCATTGAATAATTAGGGATCTGTAAAAACGCGTAGCGAATGGGTTTATTGTCGGACATGGCTGCCTCTTTATAATATTCAAGTCTAATAGGAAAAGTTATTTTTATGACTATTTTCCCTAATAGAATTTGTCGCATTCTAAACTAGCTTGGGCACAGAGGGAATAAAAATAATCACATATTAGTCAATATTTATAACAATAACGTTTTTGTAAACAAATGTCGCAAATACCTAACAAGGTTAAGTGTTGTGAAGTAATTCAAGAAATGCTTTGGCAGCGTTAGAAAGGCTGCGTTGTTGGTGCCAGGCGCAGCCTAATTGCCGAATAATGGGTTTAGATACTGTGTTGATTACTTTAATATCTTGGTTGATTAAGGTTTCAGGCAGAATGCTCCAACCCATACCAATACTCACCATCATTCTAATAGTGTCTAAATTATTGGTAGACATAGCTACTTTAAGGGCGAGCTGCTGGTGAGCAAAACTTTCCTCCACAATGCCTCGAGTAAAAGTGTTGGTTTTGCTTAATAGGGCGGGAAAGCTGCTGAGCTGGGATAAATCCACCGACGTTTGTTGGCTTAAAGTGTGATCTGGCGCCGCAACAAACTGCATTTTATCCTGCCAAATAGCCTGTTGTTCTAGCTGAGGGTGAGGTTCTGGATTAAGGGTAATCAGTCCTAACTGCCAATGGCCCTGTAAAAGCCCTTCGTAAATCACTTCAGATTCAGCAAACTGAATGTCTAACTCAACCTGTGGATACAGTTCGATAAACCGGCGCAAGGGGGCTGGTAAGCGATGTAGGCTAATGTGATGACTAGTAGCAATACGTAATTGTCCCCCCACACGACCGGATAGGTTGGTTAGCTCATCTGCTGTATCTTCCATGGCTTCGAGAATGACCTTGGCTTTAGGCAATAAATGTTGGCCAGCAACGGTTAATGATACATTGCGCCCAATACGATCAAACAAGCGGGTTTTAAGCTGGCCTTCAAGTTTAACTATGCGTTTACTTACGGCAGGTTGGGTGAGGAACAGTTTATCTGCAGCCCGTGAGAAAGAACCTTGTTCAGCGACGGCCATAAAGGCCTTTAATGCGAGACTATCCATGGCCCGAGAATACCTACTTATCACATTGAATGAAATAGCCAATTGGAATGGTAAAGTAAATTTATAGTAATTAGAGTTATTAATAATGACTAGGTATAATAGTTGCCTACTTATTTTTAGGTTCAGGACAAGAAATGGCCGCTAAAACTTTATATGACAAGCTCTGGGATACTCACCTTGTTAAACAACAAGATGACGGCAGTTGCCTGATTTATATAGATCGTCACCTTTTGCATGAAGTCACGTCACCGCAAGCCTTTGAAGGCTTACGTATTGCGGGTCGGAAGCCGTGGCGTATAGACACTAACTTGGCCACCCCAGATCACAATGTTCCTACTACTGCTAACGAACGTGCTATTGGCGTGGACGGTATTGCCGATCCAGTGTCTAAAATCCAAGTGACTACTTTAGATGATAACTGTGATGACTTTGGCATCACCGAATTTAAGATGCAGGACGAGCGCCAAGGTATTGTTCATGTGGTGGGCCCTGAACAGGGCGCTACATTACCAGGCATGACCGTGGTATGTGGAGATTCCCATACGGCAACCCACGGCGCTATGGGCGCATTAGCCCATGGTATTGGTACCTCAGAAGTAGAGCATGTATTGGCCACACAATGCCTTATTCAAAAGAAGTCGAAAAACATGCTTGTGCGTGTGGATGGTGTTTTGGGTGAAGGCGTAACGTCTAAGGATGTAGTGCTGGCTATTATCGGTGTCATTGGCACAGCTGGAGGCACGGGGTATGCCATTGAATTTGGTGGCAAAGTATTTGAAGATATGTCTATGGAAGGCCGTATGACTGTGTGCAATATGGCAATAGAGGCGGGTGCCCGTGTAGGCATGGTGGCTGTTGATCAGACCACCATAGATTATGTTGAAGGCCGTCCTTTTTCCCCTAAAGGTGAACATTGGGACCTAGCGGTTACTGCATGGCAAGATTTACACTCCGATGCCGATGCTGAATTTGATCATGTTGTGGTATTAGACGGTACCGCCATTGCACCGCAAGTCACATGGGGCACTTCGCCAGAAATGGTATTGCCGGTGTTTGCCAATGTGCCTAACCCAGCAAAAGAAAAAGACGAGGTTAAGGCCTCAGCTATTACTCGCGCCTTACAATACATGGGGTTAACAGCGGATCAGGCAATTACAGATATTCAGTTAGATCGAGTATTTATTGGTTCTTGTACCAATAGCCGTATAGAAGACTTACGCGCAGCAGCTGCAGTGGTAGAAGGCCACACAGTGGCGCAAACCTTGAAGCAAGCGCTAGTGGTACCTGGCTCTGGCTTGGTTAAAGCGCAAGCAGAAGCAGAAGGCCTGCATACTATCTTTACTAATGCCGGGCTCGAATGGCGGGAACCTGGATGTTCTATGTGTTTAGCAATGAATGCAGATAAATTGGGAGCAGGAGAGCACTGTGCCTCCACTTCTAACCGTAATTTTGAAAGTCGCCAAGGGTTTGGTGGGCGCACTCATTTGGTGAGCCCAGCCATGGCTGCCGCTGCCGCCATTGCAGGACATTTTGTAGACGTACGTGAGTTTGGAGGGGCAGTATAGATGCAAGCATTTACACAATTAACAGGCATCGTGGCTCCTCTGGATAGGGTTAACGTTGATACGGATATGATCATCCCAAAACAGTTTTTAAAATCTATTAAACGTTCTGGGTTTGGGCCAAATTTATTTGATGAGTTACGCTATTTGGATGAAGGTCAACCCGATCAAAATTCTAGTCAAAGGCCTATAAACCCTGACTTTGTGCTTAATTTCCCTCGCTATAAAAACACTAAGATACTCTTAGCTAGGGATAATTTTGGTTGTGGTTCTAGCCGTGAACATGCCCCTTGGGCTTTGTTAGATTTTGGCATTTCATGTGTCATTGCTCCAAGTTTTGCAGACATCTTTTACAACAACTGTTTTAAGAATGGCATCTTGCCTATTACATTGATGGACGAGCAAGTAGATCAGTTGTTTGAAGACACAGAGGCTAAAGAAGGTTTTCAACTAACGGTAGATTTGGCAGCGGAGGTCATTCGTGGCTCCAGTGTGGGTAATATTGCATTTACTATCGACAGTTTTAGGCGCCACTGTTTGTTAAACGGCTTAGACGACATAGGTTTAACCTTAGAGCAAGCCAGCAGTATTAAAAGCTATGAGCAACAACGACAGCAACAAGCGCCTTGGCTGTTTAATTAGGCGTGTTGTTTCTCTCGTTCCCACGCTCTGCGTTTTTTCTCGTTCCCACGCTCTGCGTGGGAATGCGTGTGGCTTGAGCTTTGGGTTTCCACGCGGAGCATGGGAACCAGTTTCGCTCTTTCTCGTTCCCACGCTCTGCGTGGGAATGTGTGTGGCTTGAGTTTTGGGTTCCCACGCGGAGCATGGGAGCCAGTTTCGCTCTTTCTCGTTCCCACGCTCTGCGTGGGAATGCGTGTGGCATGAGCTTTGGGTTCCCACGCGGAGCATGGGAACTAGTGGTAAATCAGAATTTTTTAAGAGACAGTAAATA
>JAQRMV010000061.1 GCA_028598985.1 Gammaproteobacteria bacterium | reverse complement strand
CAGAGCATGGGAAGCAGAAGGGTAGAAATAAAAGTTAAGTACGATTTGATACAACAGTATCTACAGTAACTAAGGCGTGCCCATCGAGCAGGGTCACCTTAAGCGCCTGCTTGGCCTTAATTTGAGAGACTTTGGTGACTAGCTCCCCATCTAGGCTCTGGCTGATGCTGTAGCCCCTAGTCAGTGTCTGAAGAGGGCTAAGTTGATTCAGTTTGGTGGCTGCAATAGAAAACTTCTGTGTAAGGCTGCCAAGGTGACTGCTGCTTGCACTAGTAAGGCGCTGCTCCTGAATCTTTAGGCGGTTATTTAGTGAGGTTATCCTAAGTTGCGGGTTGCATCGCTCAAGATTGTTGCTATGTTCTACAACCCTCGTTAACTTATTCCGCAGTTGTTTTAGTGATGCCTGTTCTAGACGCGCTTGAAGGTGATCTACACGCTGGCTTTGGTCTTCTAATTTTTGTCCAGGGTGGCGCAATAATGCCCGCAAGTGAGAGATGTTCAACTGTTGATGCTGCAGATGCTTTTGCCATTGCTGGATAAGTTGTCTTTTAACCTGCATTAACCGATGTAGCAGTTCCGACTGATCTTGGCTTACAAGCTCGGCTGCTGCGGATGGCGTGGGCGTACGACAGTCTGCCACAAAGTCTGCAATAGTGAAGTCAGTCTCGTGGCCCACGGCACTCACAGTGGGGATGCGGCTAGAATATATAGTGCGGGCTAAATGCTCATCGTTATAGCTCCACAGGTCTTCTATAGAGCCGCCACCACGGGTAAGTACTATTACATCATGCAAACCCATGATGTTGCATAGCTCTATTGCTTTAGCGCTTTGCTCAGCAGCATTGTGACCTTGTACAGCAACAGGTAGTAGATCCACTTCTAGGCTGGGCATACGTTGTTGTAAAACCTTAAGAAAGTCATGTATTGCAGCACCGTCGGATGAGCTGATAACCGCAATGCGTTGACAATGTATAGGTATCTTGCGTTTGTTGTTATCTTCAAAAAGACCCTCATCAAGGAGCTTTTGTTTAAGTGCTAAGAAAGCTTGTTGTAAGTTGCCGCTACCGGCCTTTTGTATTCGTTCGCCGATCAGTTGGTATTCACCTCGGCCGGGATAAATGCTAACTTTGGCCTTAAAGTGCACTAAGTCCCCTTCTTTAGGCTCGAAATCGCAGTAAAGGTTTTTGTTACGGAACATGGCGCATCCCACTTGGCCGTCCATATCTTTAAGCTTAAAGTACCAATGGCCAGATCTGGCTTTGGTAAAGCCTGAGATTTCACCACATACAGTGATCATACCAAAACGAGTTTCAAGTAAAGTGCGTGCAGAATGATTTAGCTCGCTAACTTGCCAAATACGCTGGTCATCGGTGGTGGGTAGCTGCATGTATGGGCCTATAAAAGGTGCCGAAAAGTAAGCCCTGATGATACACCAAAAACGACCATAAAAAGAATCTACGATAGTGGCCAAACAGTGTAAGTTTCCAGTATAATATGGCGTTTCCTTTCACACCTAAAAAGGACACGCACCATGCTACGACTTGCCGAAGAAGCCCTCACATTTGATGACGTTCTCTTAGTGCCTGGCTATTCGGAGGTGCTACCGAAAGACGTTCAGCTGCAAACCCGTATTGCACGCGATCTACCCCTTAAAATCCCACTTGTTTCTGCAGCTATGGACACCGTAACCGAAGCCCGTCTTGCTATTGCTATGGCTCAAGAAGGGGGCATTGGTATTGTTCACAAAAATCTCACTATTGCCGAACAAGCAGAGCAAGTGCGTAGAGTTAAGAAGCATGAAAGTGGTGTGGTTCAAGACCCGGTCACCTGTTCTTCTGATATGACTGTTGGCGATCTGCAGAGTTTAGCTGCACAAACTGGATTCTCTGGTTTCCCCGTTGTAGATAAAAATCAGCTTGTTGGTATCGTAACAAGCCGCGACATGCGTTTTGAAAATCACCTCGATGCCCGCGTCGATACGATCATGACGACCAAAGAAAACTTAGTCACCGTAGAGCCTGGTGTTGATCAAGACACTGTGCGTAATTTATTACGCAAACACCGCATAGAGCGTGTGTTAGTAGTGGGAAATGACTTCACATTACAAGGCATGATGACAGTAAAAGACATGTATCGTGCTAAAGCCTACCCTAATGCTTGTAAAGATGAGCAAGGTAGTCTGCGTGTAGGTGCTGCCGTAGGTACGGGCGCTGAAACCGAAGACCGTGTAGCGGCTTTAGTAGAAGCGGGCGTAGACTTAATTATAGTAGACACTGCCCATGGTCATTCGGCTGGCGTTATTGAGCGAGTACGTTGGGTTAAAACAACCTATCCACAAGTTCAAGTTGTGGGTGGTAATATTGCTACTGCAACAGCAGCAGAGGCTCTGGCAGATGCAGGCGCCGATGGCGTAAAAGTAGGTATTGGCCCTGGTTCCATTTGTACCACGCGAATTGTAGCGGGTATTGGCGTCCCTCAAATTACTGCTGTAGCCAATGTGGCTGCAGCCATGACTCCCCGTGGCATTCCTGTTATCGCCGATGGTGGTGTACGTTATTCTGGTGACTTGGCAAAAGCCATCGCTGCCGGAGCTAGCGTGGTGATGGCCGGCAGTTTGCTGGCGGGTACCGATGAAGCGCCTGGTGAAGTAGAACTGTATCAGGGTCGGGCTTATAAAGCCTACCGCGGAATGGGTTCTATTGGTGCTATGGGCCAATCACAGGGGTCAAGTGATCGTTATTTCCAAAGTGCCGATGCAGGCGTGGAGAAATTAGTGCCCGAAGGAATCGAAGGACGTGTGGCTTGTAAAGGCCCTATGGCTGCCATCGTTCATCAAATGATGGGCGGACTACGGGCTAGTATGGGTTACACAGGTTGTGCTGATATGGAACAAATGCGCACCATTCCAACTTTTACTCGTATTACCAGTGCTGGCATGAGCGAAAGCCATGTGCACGACGTCACCATTACTAAAGAAGCCCCTAATTATCGAGCTAAATAAGCTGTAGTAAGCTATTGGTTTTCATACTTTAAATAATTTGGTTGTCAGTGTTAGAAAGTCACTACAACCCACTCACGGAGTTACACATGATGCAGGATATCCACGCACAACGGATTCTCATCTTGGATTTTGGTTCTCAGTACACACAGCTTATTGCTCGTCGTGTTCGCGAAATAGGCGTTTACTGTGAAATTCGCGCTTATGATATGAAAGACGAAGCCATCCGTGAGTTCGCCCCTAAGGGCATCATCCTTGCTGGCGGCCCAGAGTCTGTTACCGAAACAGGCAGCCCTAGAGCACCCGAAATTGTCTTTAACATGGACGTGCCAGTGCTAGGTATTTGTTACGGCATGCAAACCATGGCGGAACAGTTGGGTGGTAAAGTAAGCGCCTCCGACGAGCGTGAATTTGGTTACGCTGGAGTTCAAATAGAAACAGCAGGCGCCTTGCTTAAAGATATTCACGACCAAGTTGACGGCGACACTTGTAGCCTTAACGTATGGATGAGCCACGGTGACAAAGTAACCACAATGCCTGTAGATTTTACCTGCATGGCGTCTACGGAAAGTGCGCCTATTGCTGGCATGAGCCATGAAGCTAAACGTTTATATGGTTTGCAATTTCACCCGGAAGTAACTCACACCAAACAAGGCGGTGCTATTCTAGAGCGCTTTGTGAGCGATATTTGCAATTGTGAAGGCCTATGGACGGCTAGCAACATCATTGATGACGCTATCGCTACGGTGCGCGAAAAAGTTGGCACGGACACCGTATTGTTAGGCCTATCTGGGGGCGTTGATTCATCTGTTGTGGCAGCCCTATTACATAAAGCCATTGGCGATCAGCTAGTGTGCGTATTTGTAGATAATGGTTTATTGCGTCTTAATGAAGGCGATCAAGTGATGAAAATGTTCTCCGATAACATGGGTGTACGGGTGATTCGTTCTAATGCACAAGAACTATTCCTTGCTAATTTAAAGGGCGTATCAGACCCAGAAACCAAACGTAAAGTGATTGGTAATACCTTCATTGATGTATTTGATAAAGAAGCTGCCAAGCTAGACAACGTTAAATGGCTAGCTCAGGGCACCATCTACCCAGACGTGATCGAATCTGCTGCTGCCGAAACAGGTAAGGCCCATGTCATTAAATCGCACCACAATGTGGGTGGTTTACCAGACGACATGGCATTTAAATTGGTTGAACCGTTACGTGAATTATTTAAAGACGAAGTACGAAAAATCGGCCTAGAGCTAGGTTTGCCTTATGATATGGTTTACCGGCATCCTTTCCCTGGGCCGGGTCTAGGTGTTCGCATCTTAGGTGAAGTGAAAGAAGAATACGCCGACATTTTGCGTTTGGCCGATGCCATTTTCATGGAAGAGCTACATGGATCTGGTTGGTATCAAAAAACTAGCCAAGCCTTTGTGGTATTTCTACCGGTTAAGTCCGTTGGTGTAGTGGGCGACGGCCGTCGTTATGAATGGGTGGTGAGCCTAAGGGCTGTAGAAACCATCGACTTTATGACCGCTCGTTGGGCTCATTTACCTTATGAACTGTTAGAAAAAGTGTCCGGCAGAATTATCAACGAAATCTCCGGTATTTCCCGTGTCGCCTACGATGTTTCTAGTAAGCCCCCAGCCACCATCGAGTGGGAATAAGGCGCTACTTTAAACCATAGAGATTAGACCATGCAGGCCAACACCCATCCTCAAGCTTTCACTGACCAAGACTTCATGGCGCAAGCCATAGGTTTGGCAACACAGGCTGCAGATATTGGTGAAGTGCCCGTAGGTGCCTTAGTGGTGTGCGATGGCCAAATCATAGGTCAAGGCTACAACCAAACCATAAGCGCTCACGATCCTTGTGCCCATGCCGAAATTATGGCGCTACGCCAAGCCGCTCAGCGCATCGGTAATTATCGCCTTAGCGGCTGCGATCTTTACGTTACACTAGAGCCCTGTACCATGTGTGTGGGGGCCATTATCCATGCCCGCATTAAGCGCCTAGTGTATGCGGCTACCGAACCTAAAGCGGGTGCCGTAGTTAGCCAGTTACAATTGTTTTCTTTGCCCCATTTTAACCACCTTGTGCAAGTTGAATCAGGCCTTATGGCTAACGAAGCAAGTGCAATGTTGAGCAGTTTTTTTAAGCAGCGACGGTTGGCCCATAAGGCCGCCAAAGCACAACAAAATATTCTTCTTTAAAGGCTTATCATGTTAATTTTACGCGGCGCCCCAGCCCTGTCAGACTTCCGTAACCAACGCCTACTTGCACGTTTACAACAAGCTATACCTAGTATTACGGCGTTATACGCGGAGTTTATGCATTTTGTTTTGGTTGATGGCGAGCTGACGCAAACCGACGGTGATAAGCTCAATAAAATACTGCGTTACGGCCCTAATGTAGCCGTACAAAATACGACTGATAACTTGGTGTTGGTGATTCCTCGGTTAGGCACTATTTCCCCTTGGTCCAGTAAAGCTACAGACATTGCCCATAACTGTGGCTTGCAGCAGGTAAAACGCATTGAGCGTGGTACGGCCTACTATCTTGCAGCTTCTGGGGCTTTGTCGTCACAAGAATATGCCCTAGCGGGGGCTGTTTTGCATGATCGTATGGTAGAACAAATACTAACCTCTTTAGAGCAGGCACAAGGCTTATTTGTGCAAACCGAACCCGCGCCTCTAGAGCGTGTTGATATTCTAGAAGGGGGCCGTAGGGCTTTAGCTGCGGCCAATACTGATTTAGGCTTAGCCTTAGCCGAAGACGAAATTGATTACCTTGTCAGCTCTTTTGAAGAACTAGGCCGTAACCCAACAGACGTAGAGCTAATGATGTTTGCCCAGGCAAATTCAGAGCACTGTCGTCATAAAATATTTAATGCCAGCTGGTCGATTGATGGTGAAGATCAAAACTTGTCTTTGTTTAAGATGATTAAAAACACCAACCAACTCAATGGCGACGGCGTTTTGTCGGCATACATCGACAATGCTTCTGTTATTAAAGGGCATAAAGCAGGCCGTTTTTTCCCACAACCTGAAGGCCAGCCGAATGCCCAGCAATATGCCTACCATCAAGAAGATATTCACATATTAATGAAGGTGGAAACCCATAATCATCCCACAGCCATTGCACCTTTTGCTGGCGCTGCTACGGGCTCTGGCGGCGAAATTCGTGACGAAGGCGCTACGGGCAAAGGCTCAAAACCAAAGGCAGGCCTTACAGGCTATAGTGTATCTAACCTACGTATTCCAGGCTTTGAGCAAGCATGGGAAGTGGATTACGGCAAGCCAAGTCGTATCGTTTCGGCCTTAGATATTATGCTAGAAGGCCCCATAGGCGGGGCATCGTTTAACAACGAATTTGGTCGCCCAGCCCTAACTGGCTATTTCCGTACCTACGAAGCCCAAGTGGCAGGCGTAAACGGCCCAGAGGTTCGTGGCTACCATAAGCCTATTATGATCGCTGGCGGCTTAGGTAACATCCGCGCCGACCATGTTGAAAAAGGTGAAGTAGGTATCGGCGATAAGCTTATTTGTTTAGGCGGCCCAGCCATGCAGATTGGTTTAGGTGGTGGCGCAGCATCTTCTATGGATTCTGGTGCCAGTGCAGAGAATCTAGATTTTGCTTCGGTACAACGAGACAATCCAGAGTTAGAGCGCCGCTGTCAGGAGGTGATCGACCGTTGTTGGCAAATGGGTGATCAAAACCCTATTAGCTTTATCCACGACGTAGGCGCTGGTGGCTTGTCCAATGCCTTTCCAGAACTGGTTAAAGATGGAGGCCGCGGTGGTGCCTTCCAAATTCGGAGCATTAATAATGATGAGCCAGGAATGTCACCGTTGGCTATTTGGTGTAACGAAGCCCAAGAGCGTTATGTGTTGGCAGTGCCACCAGAAAATATGGCAACTTTCGAGGCGCTATGTGCCCGCGAGCGTTGCCCATACGCTGTGGTGGGAGAAGCCACAGAAAAACATCATCTAACTTTAGGTGATACCCATTTTGACAATCAACCGGTAGATTTGCCAATGTCTGTATTATTTGGCAAACCACCTAAAATGCACCGTGACGTAGAACGTCAAGAAGTTGCTTTGCCTCCGTTGGATTTGGCCCATGTAGAGCTAGAAGAAGCTGCGCGACGGGTATTAAGTTTGCCCACCGTAGCCAGCAAAGGCTTTTTGATCACCATTGGTGACCGTTCTATCACCGGCATGGTGGCCCGTGAACAAATGGTTGGCCCATGGCAAGTGCCCGTGGCTAACTGCGCCATTACCACCACCTCATTGGACAGCACTACAGGCGAAGTAATGGCCATGGGCGAGCGTACGCCACTAGCCTTGATTGATGCGCCAGCCTCGGGACGTATGGCGATTGGTGAAACCATCACTAATATGGCCTGTGCACAAATAGATAAAATTAGCGACATTCGTTTGTCGGCTAATTGGATGTCACCGGCTGGTTACGCAGGCGAAGACGCCAAGCTCTATGACACAGTTAAGGCTGTGGGTATGGAACTGTGTCCAGCGCTAGGGATTTCTATCCCTGTAGGTAAGGACTCCATGTCGATGCGTACAGTGTGGCAAGAGGGTAATGAAGACAAGAGTGTGACTTCACCAGTTTCATTGGTGATTTCCGGGTTTGCCCCAGTGGCAGATGTGCGTAAAACTGTCACTCCTCAGTTAGTCACCGATCAAGGCGACACCACACTGATATTAGTAGATCTAGGCAACGGCGAAAACCGTTTGGGGGGCTCTTGTTTGGCACAAGTGTTTGGTCAGCTTGGCGACACCGCGCCAGATTTAGACGACGCAGAAGACTTGTTAGGTTTGTTCAGTGCCGTACAAGGCCTTAATGATGATGGTTTATTGTTGGCTTACCATGACCGCTCAGACGGTGGTTTGTACACCACCTTGGCGGAAATGTCCTTGGCGGGTCATGTGGGTATCGACATCGAATGTGCACAGATGATCAGCGATGCCGATGATCTATTAGCATGGTTATTTAACGAGGAACTCGGTGTGGTTTTGCAAGTAGAGAGCAAAAACAACGCCGAAGTATTACGTCAGCTAAGTTCCTGTGGGTTAGCAGAACAAAGCCGTGTGATTGGTAGCCTTAACGAAGACGATCAAATCCGTTTCACCTTAGAAGGTGAAGAAGTGCTGGTCGATTCGCGTACTCAAATTCACCGTATGTGGGCGCAAACAAGCTACCGGTTACAGTCCATGCGCGACAACAGCCAATGCGCCCAACAAGAATACGATCTACTGCTAGATGCCAGTAATCCCGGTTTAAATTCATCATTAACCTTTAACACTGAAGAAGACGTTGCCGCAGACCTTATTGCCAGTGGTGTGCGACCACGTGTGGCTGTATTGCGTGAGCAAGGCGTTAACGGTCAGCTAGAAATGGCCGCCGCGTTTATGAAAGCTGGGTTTGACTGTGTAGACGTGCACATGAGCGATATTTTGGAAGGCCGCCGCCAATTAAGTGAGTTTAAAGGCTTAGTGGCATGTGGCGGATTCTCTTACGGCGATGTTTTAGGTGCCGGTGAAGGTTGGGCAAAATCGATCTTGTTTAACCCCACTGCAAGGCAGGAATTTAGCGATTTTTTCGCCCGCGAAGATAGCTTTGCCTTAGGTGTATGTAATGGCTGCCAAATGTTATCCAATTTGCATGAGTTGATTCCGGGTAGTGACCATTGGCCACACTTTGTACGCAACCAGTCAGAGCAATTTGAAGGCCGTACTGCGTTGGTGCAAGTGCAAGAAAGCGATTCAGTGTTCTTGCAAGGCATGGCAGGTTCACACATGCCCATTGCTATTGCCCATGGCGAAGGCCATGCAGAATTCGCCAGCGACGAACAACGCAAAGCCTGTGAAGCTCAAGTTGCACTACGGTTTGTGGACGGTTACGGTGAAGTAACTCAAAGTTATCCTGCTAACCCTAACGGCTCAGTGAATGGCATTACCGGTTTAACCGCAGCCCATGGTCGTGTCACCATTATGATGCCTCACCCAGAACGAGTGTACCGTAGCTGCACTAACTCTTGGGTCGATTCCTCTTGGGGTGAAGATGGGCCTTGGATGCGTATGTTCCGTAACGCCCGCGTATGGGTGGGCTGATGCGGCTGCTGCGCCCGCTACGCCGTGGAAGTTAAGTAGTTAGGTAATTAAAAAGTTAAGTCTGAGTAATATTATGGCATTACAATTTGAAATTATTCCAGTGACGCCGTTTCAGCAAAACTGTAGTTTGGTGTGGTGTGATGAAACCTTGGAGGCTGCTTTAGTTGACCCGGGTGGAGAGCTGCCGCGTTTGCTAGATCGTGTAGCAGCCCATGGTTTGAACCTTACTCAAATATTGCTCACCCATGCTCACATAGATCACGCAGGTGCAGCAGGGCAGTTGTCAGAAGATAAAGGCCTACCTATTATTGGCCCCCATGAAGGTGATCAATTTTGGATAGGTGGCTTGGCTGACCAAAGCCGTATGTTTCAATTTCCTGAGGCAAAGCCTTTTGTGCCAAGCCGCTGGTTGAATCAAGGCGATCAAGTGATGGTAGGTAATCAAACGCTAGCAGTATTGCATTGCCCAGGCCATACACCTGGCCATGTGGTATTTCACCATCAAGCACAAGGCTTATTGTTTGTGGGGGATGTGTTGTTTCAGGGTTCTATAGGCCGTACAGATTTTCCTCAGGGAGACCATGCTACTTTAATCGACGCTATTCAAACTAAGTTATTGGTGTTGGATGATCCAGTCCAGTTTGTGCCGGGCCATGGTCCCATGTCCACTATAGGCGCCGAGCGCAGAAGTAACCCATACTTGCAGAAATAGATGTTGGGGATAGCCAAGTCTTCATCACTAGTTAAATCTAACTACTAAAAATCAAGGTGGTGTAGTTGTAGGTTGCCTTGTTTACGGTCTTCTAAAAAACGCTTCAAGGTTTGGGTCACTGTGCCAAAGGCAATGTCATCCCATGGTATCTCGGCTTCGTCATACAGTTCTACTGCTAAGCTTTCTGGGCCAGATCCGTATTCGGCCACCGTCATTTGTGCTAAATAAAATAGATGTACCTGATTCATTCTGGGAACATTACACACACTAAACAGAGGGCCAAGAATAGGTTTTGCATAGGCCTCTTCATAGGTCTCTCGTAAGGCGGCTTGTTCTGTAGACTCTCCGTTTTCCATAAACCCAGCAGGCAATGTCCAATAGCCTAGCCTTGGTTCTATGGCGCGTTTACACAATAATATTTTGTCTTCAAACACCGGGATACAGCCCGCTATAATGCGAGGGTTTTCATAGAAAATAAACTCACACGAGCCGCATACATGACGTGGCCGATTATCACCCAGAGGGATAACAAAGCGCACCACTGCACTACAATGGCTGCAATATTTCATGATATTCTGTAGAGACCTCACTTAAATAGACAGTTTATTGTAAGATAAACCAACCCCGCTAGAAACAAAGAAATGTAAATCTCGTACCATGCACAAGCTTATCATCAATAAACTAGCTCAACATCCTCCCAGGATACTCTCCGAGAAGTTACAAACGCCGGCTGCCGTATTGCTGGCGATTACTGACGATACAGAAAATCCCGAAGTGATACTGACACGGCGGGCAGAGCATATGCCTACCCACAAAGGGCAAATTGCCTTCCCCGGGGGTAAAGCAGAACAGGAGGATCAAGACATAGTGGCAACTGCGCTGCGTGAAGCCTATGAAGAAGTAGCATTAAGGCCCGAAGTGGTCACTGTAGTAGGGCAGATGGGGCAAGTGCTATCGCGCCAAGGATTTGTAGTGACGCCTATCGTGGGAGTGGTGCCTAAAGCAGTGCTATCAGAACTCACCCCCGATTTGGGTGAGTTAGACCGAATTTTCACCGTACCACTGAGGTTCTTCGTCGATGCCCAGCCGGTGATGGACGCATTACCTATTTCTGCGGGGGTTAAACAAGTGCCTAGTTTCTATTTTGATGAGTACCGAATATGGGGTATGACGGCCTTTATTCTGGCTGAGTTTGTTAATTTGATTTACGATGCGCGCATCGATTTATATACCGACCATAAGGATACTTAGCTGTGTCAGAAAAAACCATTCCTTCTCCCTGTGTGAATATCTGTTACCTTGACGACAACGACATCTGCCAGGGGTGCTACCGTTCAGGAGAGGAGATCACGGCTTGGATGCGACTCGATAACGAAGGGCGTAAACAAGTGCTAGCCAATGTGCAGGAACGCGAGCTGGCTAGCTCCTTGGTAACCCATGTAAAGCTTTAGTGCACTTCCTCTATAGAGGTTTCAAGCTTACGTAAACGTACGGTTTTAATGAAATTGTCACGAATTTGTACGGTTTCTAAGTGATATGCACCCATTTTCAAACACACATTAAACTGGGGGATTTCCTCCAACTTTTCGGTGATTAAACCGTTAAGTGTTTTGGGGCCATCAATCGGTAAGGACCAATGCAGTGTTTTGTTAATATCGCGCACGGTAGTGGTGCCATCAATAAAAAACGAGCCGTCTTCTTGTGGATGAATGTCTTCATTTTCATGGTCTTGTTCTTCGGCCATGTCGCCCACAATTTCTTCTAAAATATCTTCTAGGGTTGTTAAACCTTGGATATCACCATACTCATCTACAACCTGCGCCATCCATTGTTTACGTTTTTGAAAGTTCAATAATTGTGTGTTTAATGGGGTGCTCTCAGGTACAAAGTATGGCTCCCTCGCTAATGCTAAGAAGTCTTCTTTAGTCGGGTTGTTAACGTGTAAAAGAGGCAAGATTTGCCTAACATGAACAATGCCTACCACGTTGTTGAGCTCTTCTTGGTACAAGGGCAAACGGGTATGGGGGCTTTGGCTAATAGTGTTCAAAATAACACTAATATCATCATCAACATCGATACCAACGATTTCGTTACGCGGGATCATGATGTCTTCAACAGTCACCGTGTCTAGATCTAAAATACTTAATAACATCGACTGATTACGTCGAGGAATTAATGCACCCGCCTCATGCACGATGGTGCGTAGTTCCTCAGAACTCAAATGGTCACTCACTTTGGCTGCGGCGTTAAAGCCGAGCATGCGTAGCAAACCATTACAAATGGTGTTTACGATCCATACAAAGGGATAGAGTAATTTAAGTAGCGGCGACAGAATTAGAGACGCAGGAAAGGCCACTTGTTCTGGTTTAATGGCAGCTACAGTCTTGGGTGTGACTTCTGCAAAAATTAGAATCACTAAGGTCAATATAGCAGTGGCTACAGCAACACCAGCATCTCCCATTAGACGCAGCGCAATCATAGTGGCGATTGCAGAAGCTAGGATATTAACAAAATTGTTGCCAATAAGGATGACGCCAATAAGTCGGTCTGGTCGATCCAAGAGTTTACTTGCACGCATAGCGCCGCGGTGCTTCTGCTTTACTAGATGACGTAGACGGTAGCGATTGAGAGACATCATGCCAGTTTCGGAGCTGGAAAAAAATGCCGACAATAAAATAAGGAACGCTAAGCTAGCAAATAAATAGCTTAAAGGAATTTCGCTCAAGGCGGATGTAACCTCGTATCAGTTATGGTCCTTAATTCTTATGCCTGAAAGGCTTGGTGTCAAGCCTT
>JAQRMV010000060.1:2967-12823 GCA_028598985.1 Gammaproteobacteria bacterium | reverse complement strand
ACAACCTCTTTTTCTCGGCACCCACCACGCTGGCAAACCCTTGCCTTAGTCATCATTTGGATTTGATTTGCGCATTTTTCTAGAGTATCTTCGGAACATCAAGATAAAGGCTTTTAAAGCGCTGCCTTGACATAGGAGAAGGTGAGCATGTGCTCTCCAATTTTATTTAGACGCAGCCAATAGGAGTTTTTATGCGCAAAAATACCCAAAATATAGGCAAATCTACCCAGAGCATCTGGGGCGGTGAACAAGAGCATGAACTTTACGAACGCTCAACTCAAGTGCCTGTGGTCCATAGTGTGTCCTTTGCTTACAAAGATATTGATACCTGGCATCAAGTGGCACTAGGCCAAGAACCCGGCCACATTTATTCACGCAACACCAACCCTACCGTACGCGCCTTTGAAGACAAAGTGAAAGTGCTAGAAGGTGCAGAAGCCGCCACTAGCTTTGCTTCCGGAATGGCTGCCATTAGTAATACCCTAGCCACCTTTCTGCGTCCTGGGGATCGCATTGTCTCCATAAAAGACAGCTATGGCGGCACTAACGTTATATTTAACGAATTTTTGCCACCCTTAGGCATTGAAGTTTCTCTATGTGAAACAGGAGACTACGCCCAATTGGAAGCGGAAATCGCCAAAGGCTGCACGGTGTTGTACCTCGAAACCCCCACCAACCCCACCATTAAAATTACCGACATCCAGCGCCTTGCAGCCAAAGCCCATGCGGTTGGCGCTTTAGTGGTGGTGGATAACACCTTTGCCACGCCCATTAACCAGTTGCCCTTGGAACTGGGTGCCGATATTGTCTTGCACTCTGCCTCTAAATATTTAGGTGGCCATGCCGATGCTTTGGGTGGCGTGATTTGCGGATCTGCCGACCTGGTTAAACAGGTTTACCACTACCGAGAAATTAACGGTGCCACCTTGGCGCCCATGGATGCCTACAGTCTATTGCGGGGCATGAAAACCCTGAAGTTAAGGGTAGAAAGGCAAAATGACAACGCTATGGCCGTGGCACGTTATTTAGACCAGCACCCAAAAGTCGATCAAGTGAATTACCCAGGTTTAGAAACCCACCCAGGCCATGCCATTGCAGCGCAGCAAATGTCTGGTTTTGGCGGCATGTTAAGCTTTTCTGTGCATGGTGGTTTAGATGCCATCAAGACCTTTTTGCCACGCTTAAACTACGCCCACATGGCGGCCAATTTAGGCTGTGTGGAAACTGTAGTGGGCCCGCCTGTCACTACTTCACACGTTGAATGCACGGCACAAGAAAGAGCCGCCGCTGGCATACCCGAAGGGTTAGTGCGCTACTCTACGGGCATAGAAGATATAGATGACTTAATCGCCGATTTAGCGCAAGCCCTAGAGGCCCTCTAATGAAAGCCAGCAAAAGGCGCTTTGAGCAAGGGGAGTACCTTGCACGGCAAGCCAAAACCCGTGCTGCCATGGAGGCAGCAGAGGTTGAACTACTCATCGTTTACGACCCCGCCAACATGTGTTGGCTCACGGGTTACGACGGCTGGTCTTTTTATGTGCATCAGTGCGTGGTGATTGGCACCGACGGCACCCTATTCTGGTATGGCCGCGGCATTGACGCCAAAGGCGCAGAACTGACGACGGACTTGAGTCTGGATAATATCTTGGCCTACCCCGATGAATACGTCATGACGCCAGAGCGTCACCCAATGGAGCATTTGGCGGGCATCTTGCAGGAAAAAAGCCTCGATAAATGCGCCATAGGCTTAGAAAAAGACAATTACTATTTTTCTGCCCGCGCCGCAGAATCTTTATACAGCAGCCTGCCCCATGCACAGTTTAGCGATCAAACGAGCCTAGTGAACTGGCAGCGAGCCGTTAAGTCGGCCACTGAAATCATCTATATGCAGCGCGCAGGCAAGGTGATCGAAGGGGTGTATGAACGCATTATGCAAGTGGCTCATGTAGGCATGCGCAAGAATGACTTAGTGGCAGAAATTATGCATGCGGGCGCCCAAGGTAAGGATGGCCACTATGGCGATTACCCCTCCTTAG
Organism: Gammaproteobacteria bacterium; assembly: GCA_028598985.1. Taxonomy (GTDB): domain Bacteria; phylum Pseudomonadota; class Gammaproteobacteria; order Pseudomonadales; family Balneatricaceae; genus Njordibacter. The sequence continues at coordinate 10,787 of JAQRMV010000060.1, read as the reverse complement.
TACCCTTGATCGGTGCGGGAGAAGAAGCCGCAGCCTGTCATATGACTTGGGATGACCAAACCCTTGCCCCAGAAGAAGGCATGTTTTTGGAACTCGCAGGCGCCCACAACCGCTACCATTGCCCTTGCTCAAGAACCCTATTTTTAGGCACGCCCACACAAAAGTACCGCGACATCGAAAAGGTGATCAACGAATGTATTGAAAGTGCCCTAGAAAAGTTTAAGCCTGGCATTGCGTGTGCTGAAATTGCCGAAGACTTTAGCGCAACCTTAAAGCGCCATGGTTATGAAAAAGAGAACCGCGTGGGCTACCCTATTGGCCTAAGCTACCCGCCCGACTGGGGCGAACGAACCATGAGCCTGCGCGCCAATGATTCTACCCTGCTGGAAGAAAACATGACCTTTCACTTTATGCCTGCCATTTGGTTTGACGATTGGGGGTTTGAAATGACAGAAAGTGTTCGCGTCACCCCCAAGGGTGGAGAATGCCTGTCCAATGTGCCACGCCAGTTGTTAGTGAAGTAGACGCCATGAGAGATAATCCTATCAGCACCGACATAGATTTTGAGAAAGACGGCATTCAGCACGGTTTTCTCAAACTGCCCTACTCAAGTAACCAGTCAGCTTGGGGCGCCATTATGATCCCCATTACCCTCTTCAAACGGGGAAACGGGCCCACGGCGCTTTTTACCGGTGCTAATCATGGCGATGAATACGAAGGCCCCACGGCACTTTTTGATTTAGCCAAGCGAGATAGCATCGACGATATTAATGGCCGCGTCATTATTGTCCCGGCCATGAACTACCCTGCCTTTTTAAGTGGCGACAGGGTTTCGCCCATTGATGGCATCAACCTTAACCGCACCTTTCCAGGCAAGGCAGACGGTACTGTTACGCAGATTATTGCCGATTATTTTAGCCGCACCTTAGTGCCCATGGCCGACCTAGTGCTAGATATTCATTCTGGCGGAAAAACCCTAGATTGTTTACCTTTCGCAGCGTCCCATGTGTTGGATGACAAGCAACAAGAAGCAAGATGCGAAGCCGCCGCCAGGGCCTTCGGCGCACCTTATTTGTTAAAAATGTTGGAGCTAGATGCGGGGGGCATGTACGACACCCAAGTGGAAGACATGGGCAAAACCTTTATCACCACAGAGTTGGGAGGCGGTGGCAGCAGTACGCCCAACACCGTGGCCATTGCCAAGCGTGGCATCAATAACTTGCTTATTCACGCAGGCATTATGCAAGGCTCCGTGGAGACTGTAAGCAGCACCGAACTCGACATGCCCGATGGGCGTTCGTTTATCTGTTGCGAACACCGCGGTTTAGTGGAGCCCTGCGTGGGCCTAGGGGACAAAATAAAGGCTGGCGATTGCGTGGCACTGATTCATACCATAGACCGCACAGGCATTGCGCCCCAAGCCTATTACGCCAAACGAGACGGCATGGTAATTATTAAACATCACCCATCCATCATCAACATTGGCGACACCTTATTAGTGGTCGCAGAAGTCGTTTAGTCGCAACTGGGCTTGGACTAGTTTTCTTTACGAGCTATCACTCGATCACGCATTAACCGCAACCGCACCCCCCAACGCAACAAGGGCTGAGGCGGTAGCGTGCTAGGTGTGGGTCGCTCTTCAATCATGGCAATGTGAGGTGTCATTTGGCCGCTGGCTCGGTAGCCCATTTGTTCACCAAACAAGGTGGCTAAGCCGATGCCGCCCCCATTGTAGCAACCCGCCACTAATAAGCCCGAGTCGAGTTGATCGAACACTTGAGCACTATTGCCACTAATGCAGGTGACACCAGACCAGCTGGAATCAAAAATATCAACAGGCAGTTGTGGAAAGCGTCGTTGCAAGCCCCTGCAGTGCATGGCTTTTCGTTTGGCGATGTCATTAACTGTCATGTTAATGGGCCGCCACACTTCGGCGGTATTACGCACCATGATGCGTCGATCTTGGGTGAGGCGAACCGTTGCGCCCATGGCTTGTGCAGACAAAAGTCCCCAAGGTTTAGGGCTGCCTATGGCGCTATATTCTTGGTCCGTTAAAGGTCGCGTCATACTGGCCGTTAGCGTAAGGGGAAAGGCGCGGTTTTGTTTCACCCCAGCGCTGGCCATAAATCCGTTCACCGCCATCAGCAGCTTGGGGGTTTTCACTTGGCCCAAGGGCGTTGAAACCAAGAAGTTGTCGCCTTGTTTGCGCCAGGTTAAAACTGGCGTGTTTTCGAATAGCTGAACATTATCTGGCAATAGATCAATGTAACCCCTGGCCAACTTGGCGGGTTGCACCATGATGCCACCCTTGGTCCACAAAGCCTGTCGATAATAGCTCGTGCCTAAGCGCCCTTCTAGTTCGGCACCATCTAACATTTTGTGTTCCAGCTTAAGCTCAGTAAGCAATTCACTAAACCGCTCTAGTTTAGCCGTGTGGGCCGGCACTGCCGTGGCATGGAACTTGCCGCTTTCATCTAAATCACAATCGATGCCTTTGGTACTGACCAAGTGCCTAACGCAATCTAAACCCACTTTATTGAGTTTATATTTCTGACGATAGTCCTTCAGGCCCGTATCAGACATATGCCCATCATTGAGGGTGGAATCTACCAAATAGCCAGAGTTGCGCGCACTAGCACCTTCTCCAGCCCGCTGGGCTTCTAGTATGATAACTTTGGCGTTGGGGTTAAGCTGCGCAAACTTTCGCGCTGCACTCAGGCCAGTATAACCCGCCCCTACAACCACAAAATCTGCGATTTGTTCACCTTGAAGGCTGACATTAGGTTGGCGCGAGGGCAGCGCCTGTGTCCAGCCACAAGTTTGATCATTAGCGGGTAATGGGGAAAATACCTTGCGGCTCATTCTTTACCAGATTCCAATTGACGCATGTATTCTGCGGGGTCAATAGCAATACCTAATGAACGTTTTTCGATGTAGAAGCCTTTTTTAGATTCACGACAGCGGAAACAAACATAAGTCCCCACGTCAAACTCTAGCTCTTTAGCGGCAGAGAAGTAGGCGTACTCTTGTTCAGTCTCTTGATCGGCAATAACAAGGGTGTGAATGTAGTATTCGGGCATTCCCAACCATTCAACATGGGGGCCATCGGTGGTCACAGATCGTAAATGACCACGGCCTTGAATGGCTTTTGCTTTGATGTAGGGCTTGCGAGCCATAGTTTTTCCTAAACGAGACGATTAAACTGTAGTGAAACTTAGGCTATTGTAACTAGCTTAAACCTTGGCGTCAGCCAAAAATTTTAGTATTAACTTAACAAAGCGTATTTATGCAGCCTATTCAGATTCAGCCCATCGGCATGATTCATTCTTGTTTTAAAGAAAAATTTGCCACCCCGCGCCAACCTGGTTTAGTACCAGCAGCTAACGCGCAGATCGAACTCGTTGCACCCTACAACGTGGCGGACGCAGCGGAAGGTCTTACCGAGTTTTCCCATATTTGGCTAACCTTTGCGTTTCACCAAACTGCGCACCAAGGCTGGAAGCCTAAAGTACGGCCACCCAGGTTAGGCGGCAATACAAAAATAGGCGTGTTTGCCACCCGTTCTACCTTTAGACCCAATCCCCTTGGCTTATCCTTAGTGAGGCTGGAATCTATCGATACCCACAAAGGTGTTATTTTGCACGTGAGTGGTGCCGATCTAATCGACGGCACCCCCATCCTAGATATTAAGCCCTACTTGCCATGGGTAGAATCTATCCCCAACGCCAAAAGTGGTTTTGCTGGTGATGATCAAGTGCTTCGACTGCCTATTGCGTATAGCGCACAAGCTGAGCAGGCTTTAGCTCTAAAGCCTGAACTAACCCAACTCATTGAGCAGGTGTTAGCCCACGATCCACGCCCTGCATATCAGCAAGACCCTGAGCGTATTTACGGATGCAAACTTGCCGACATCAACCTGCGCTGGCAAGTAGGCGCCTTCCATATTAAGGTGGTCGAAATCATCTAAAAGCCCTCTTTAGCTATGCTAATATAGGGCCACTCAAAGACAGCAGTTACCCTTATGACACCCGAACAGCTCATCGCCCTAGACCAACAACACGTTTGGCATCCTTATGCTTCTATGGATAACCCACCACCGGCCTACCCCGTGGTAAGCGCCCATGGCGTGCGGCTCAAACTAGGCGATGGCACTGAATTGATCGATGGAATGGCCTCTTGGTGGTGTGCGGTGCATGGTTATAATCACCCGCACCTCAACGCGGCAATGACCCAACAAATTGGCGATATGTCCCACGTGATGTTTGGTGGCATTACCCATGAGCCAGCTGTGACTCTGGCCAAGCGCTTGGTTGATATGACCCCAGAAGGATTAGAAAAAGTGTTTTTTTCTGATTCTGGTTCCGTGGCTGTAGAAGTGGCCATCAAAATGGCTTTACAGTACTGGCACTCTAAAGGACAAACCAACAAAAACCGCATGCTTACGGTTCGCAATGGCTACCATGGCGATACTTTTGGCGCTATGGCCGTATGTGACCCTGTTAATGGTATGCATTCATTGTTTGCTAGTGTATTACCGCAACATCACTTTATATCTGCTCCACCCATGGGTTTTGATCGCCCCCTTGAAGCAAAGGATTTGGACCAGCTAGAAAACACAATTAAACAACATCAAAACGAAATAGCCGCACTTATTTTGGAGCCCATTGTTCAAGGCGCTGGCGGCATGCGCTTTTATAGCCCCGAGTGGCTTAGGGCTGCTGCAGAGCTATGCAAACAGTACGATGTGCTGTTAATTGCTGATGAAATTGCCACCGGCTTTGGCCGCAGCGGCGCACTTTTTGCTTGCGACCATGCTCAAGTTAAACCCGACATCATGTGCCTCGGCAAAGCGATTACTGGCGGTACCATGAGTTTTGCGGCCACCTTAGCCACTACCGAAATTGCTACCAGCATCTCTAGAGGGGATGCCAGTTGCTTTATGCATGGCCCAACCTTTATGGCCAACCCACTCGCCTGCGCCGTGGCCAACGCCAGTTTAGATTTACTAGAGAAGAATGATTGGCAGGCCCAAGTGGCTGGCTTGAATCAAGGCCTTAAACAGCAACTCACACCGGCCTTAGCGCTGGATTATATTGAAGACGTTAGAGTGTTAGGTGCCATTGGCGTAGTGCAAGTAACAAGTGCTGTGGATTTGGGTAAAATTCAAAAAATGTTCGTTGATGAAGGGGTTTGGGTCAGGCCTTTTGGCAAGCTGGTGTATGTTATGCCACCTTATGTTATGAGCCCACAAGACTTGGCGCTTTTATGCCAAGGCATGCTGCGTGCCTTAGCAATCTATTTCAAGGAAGCTTATGCAACCACCCAGTGAGTCCAGTGTTTGCCACCTATACAACTGCGAGCTACAGGTTAGGGTGAGCGACTTAAATTATGGCAATCACCTGAGTAACGATACCATTTTGAGTTATTTCCATGAAATTCGTGTGCAGTGGCTAAGCCACAACCAACTCAGTGAACAAGACGTTGGTGGCTGCGGTCTGATTATGACTGGCGCCAATATTGAATATTTAAAGCAAGGGAATTTGCATCAAAAACTCACTTTATCCCTTAGTGTTAGTGACGTGGGTAAGGCGCGCTTCAATCTTTTATATAAATTAAAAGATCAACAAAAAGGCCACCTTGTAGCCATCGGAGAAACCCGTATGGGCTGCTTTGATTATCAACGTCAAAAGCCAGCGCGTATGCCGCAGAGGTTACTAAGTTTACTCTTATCTGAAACAAACTAATCGAAATAAGCGTAACAGTAGGTGATGGGATCTAAACCGTGGCGCTGTGCTTCACAGAGTTGGCATTCGTTATTGGCGGAAACACGGCTGTATTTTTCGCACTCTATACACACCGCTTTATCGACGCCTTGCCACTGAGAGCCTGGAAATTCTTGCCAATGTTTGCCTAAGCTTAAAATCTCATGACCTTTGAGCAAATCGCCTGGGTGGTAGCGCCCTACAATTATTTTAATGCGCTGATCCACTGCCCGTTTACGGCGTTTTTCTTCAATGTGGGCTTGATCTGGCGCCATGTGCCGCGCCAAAATATTCATGGTGTCTTCCATGCCCTGCTTTTGTTTGGAGAAGTGTTTTAAGGCATGTTCGAGCTGGGCTTCGCGCCCAAGGGGAATGCTATAGGCCAACAAATGGGGTTCCCAATGGCCGCCCACTAAGTGCAAAGATTCCATCAGATCAATATTATGATCACCATATAAACGCAAGTCGTGGGTGGTGGCAATCAACTCGTAGCCCAGCGGCAGATGATCCAGCAATGAGGCTGAAAAACCTTTTGCAATAGGTGTGTCTTCATCATCAAACCAGTCGCTCATAGGCCCTCCAACTAAAGCTACTCCATATCGTCATAGCCATCATAGCTATGAACTAAGTCTTCAAAACGAGTGTACTTACCGATAAAGGCTAAGCGTGAGGTGCCTATAGGGCCGTTACGCTGCTTACCAATGATAATTTCTGCCTTGCCTTGATCGTCACTGTCTTCGTTGTACACCTCGTCACGGTATATAAACATGATAAGGTCGGCATCTTGCTCGATAGCACCTGATTCACGTAAATCGGAGTTTACCGGGCGTTTATTGGGGCGGTTTTCCAAACTACGGTTAAGCTGAGACAGCGCAACAACCGGACATTTAAGCTCTTTGGCTAACGCTTTTAAGGAGCGAGAAATTTCAGAAATTTCAGCTGTTCGGCCTTCTGTGTGGCCTTTAATTTGCATCAGTTGAAGGTAGTCGATCATGATCATACCAACGCTGCCATGCTCCCTAGCAATACGCCTTGCGCGGGTACGCATTTCTGTAGGACTTAAACCAGCGCTATCATCGATATAAAGCGGTTTGTCTTTCAAGAGGTTAACGGCACCAGTGAGCTTAGGCCAGTCGTCCTGCTCTAACTTTCCGGTACGCATGCGTGTGGCATCAATGCGACCCAGGGATGACAACATACGCATCATCAATTGTTCCGCAGGCATTTCCATACTGAATACAAGAATCGGAGCGTCACCAATGATGGCGGCATTTTCAACGATATTCATGGCAAAGGTGGTTTTACCCATGGAAGGCCGACCTGCCACAATAATAAGGTCGGATTTTTGTAAACCTGCGGTGCGGGCGTCTAAATCGGTAAAACCAGTACTAATGCCCGTAAGGGCACTGTCTGACTGGAACAATTGATCAATACGCTCAACGGCACCTTTTAGAATAGGGTTAACAAACTGTGGGCCACCTTCTTTTGGGCGGGCCTCTGCTATTTCAAATACCCTACGCTCTGCTTCATCTAATACGTCGTCTGATGAGCGACCTTCGGTATGAAATGCAGAATCAGCAATATCATTCGCCACACCAATAAGCTGGCGTAATATGGCTCTTTCTCGCACAATATTGGCATAGGCGGTAATGTTGGAAGCACTGGGTGTATTCTTAGCCAATTCACCCAAATAGCTCAGGCCGCCGGCATTATCTAGCTCGTCGATACGACTCAGTTCTTCCGATAGTGTGATGACGTCTATGGGGCGTGAATCACCTACTAGCTTGGTCATTACTCGGAAAATAAGGCGATGGTCTTGACGGTAGAAATCCACTTCGGCTACAGCTTCAGAAACACGATCCCACGCCATTTCGTCAAGCATGAGGCCACCTAAGACAGACTGTTCTGCCTCTAAAGACTGGGGCGGCACCTTGAGCGCATCAAGTTGTGGATCAGATTTAAGTAAATGTGAAGCTGGTTGCATGGATATATCGATTTAGTAAGGTGAATACAAGCCTATGATAACCTTTAGCATGGCTATAAAACCAGAGCTATAAA
>JAQRMV010000060.1:0-2867 GCA_028598985.1 Gammaproteobacteria bacterium | reverse complement strand
GCTATAAAACCAGAGCTATAAAGCGGCCACAAAAAAGCCCCTTTATCGGGGGCTTTTTAAGATTGCTTTACTCGCCATAACAGCGGGCAGAGTGTTACTCAGCAATAAGCGCTACAGTCACTTCTACAGTGATGTCACTGTGAAGTTGAATAGCAACAGAAGTTTCGCCTAATGCGCGCAATGCGCCTTCAGGTAAACGTACTTCAGTCTTGTCAACGGCATGCCCAGCTTCCACAAGGGCAGCAGCAATTTCGTTAGTACCGATAGAGCCGAACAGCTTACCTTCATCGCCAGCGTTAGCAGGGATAGTGATGGTTAATTCACCCATTGCATCAGCACGAGTTTGAGCAGCAGCTAGCTTTTCAGCGGCAACAGCTTCAAGCTCAGAACGACGCGCTTCAAAAGCTTCGATGTTGGCTTTGTTAGCAGGTACAGCTTTACCAGTTGGGATTAGGAAGTTACGACCGTAACCCGCTTTCACAGAAACCGTGTCGCCTAAAGAACCTAACTTACCAATTTTTTCAAGAAGAATTACATTCATGTTTAATTCCTTAATTTGCTCAACATGTATACACGAAGAGTCTAATTCTATTGTTTGACCCTAACTGGCAAACGTTGCCGCAACTTGAACACGCTGTCCAAAGTGGCAAGTAGCGCCAGTAGAGTAAAGACCACACCGCTTGAAAGCAACAACCCTAAATAGATTGCAATCAGCCAAGCTCGGCCCAATTTTAATTGCTCAACCAGCCCATGCACTAATGCTAAACCTGCAAACAGTAATGGAATAGCCAACATAAACAACCACTGTGTCATGTCGGCAACATTGCTTAAGCCAAACACTGCCAAAGCTAAAGTTCCCGTAAGCCATAACGGCAAACGCAATTGATGAAATTCGGTTTGAAAACCCCCTGGGTTAAACAACGCCGATTGCCACCATCGCGCCAACACTACACAAGCCAATAATATAGCCATGTGTACGGCACCTAACACACCCTCCATGAGGGTTTGTAGTAGTTCTTTGTCTACATTCTCTGGCAGTTTTTGTTGTGCTTCTAGCTGGAGTCCAGCTTCGGCAAACACTGCCATTATATCTTGCAAATAGCTGGCCAAAATAGGCATAGATGCAATGGCCACCAAGAGGCTAGCAACCAGCACATAAGCCCAACTGGCACTGTAGCGTAAAACGCTGGCCAAACCTGCCACTCCAATTAAGGTTAGGGCAGGTGTTGGGTCACCATTACTCCACCAAACGATGGCAGGTAATAGGCTCCACATAAACACACTGGCACCGGCTTGATAACCTTTACGCAAGATCACCAAGGCCACAAGTGCCGCGCTGATCCAAAACAACACAGGAATAATAGCAAACAAAACTGCAACCATAATGGCTTGTTTGTTGCCACGCATTGCGTATTGAGCTAGTGCGCGCATGTGTTAATGCAGCTTACTGATGAGCGTCAGTGTATGGCAACAAAGCAACGTAACGAGCGCGCTTAATGGCAGTAGAAAGCTGACGCTGGTAGCGTGCTTTAGTGCCAGTAATACGGCTAGGTACAATCTTGCCAGTTTCAGATACGTAGCCTTTTAAAACTTCAATATCTTTATAGTCGATTTGTGCAACGCCTTCGGCGGTGAAACGACAGTACTTACGACGACGAAAAAAACGTGCCATGTCAATATCTCCAGTTAATTATTCAGCAGCTGCTTCAGCGGCAGGTGCTTCTTCAGCTTGAGCTTCTACTTGAGGAGCTTCAGCACGAGGGGCGCGTTCTTGACGACGACGGTCTTCGCGGCTTTCTGCAGCTTTAACAGGAGAATCGCCAGTCTCTGCAGCCTTCATACGTACAACCATGCTACGGATAACCGAGTCGTTGTAACGGAAGTTGCTGTCTAACTCGTTCAATGCAACGTTTGAACATTCAACGTTCATTAGTACATAGTGAGCTTTGTGGATCTTATTAATTGGGTATGCCAAATGACGACGACCCCAATCTTCTAGACGATGAATGGCACCACCATCGGCTTCAATAGTCGTGGTGTAGCGCTCGATCATAGCGGGTACTTGTTCGCTTTGGTCTGGGTGGACCAAAAACATAATTTCATAATGACGCATTGCTGCTCCTTATGGGTTAAATAGCCTTAAGTGTCTTGTAATTCGTTATTGAACTACAGCCTTAAAGCAAGGAGAAAAATCACACCTAAAAATGTGATGGCGCATTATACGTAAACTTGCCGCAAGGTACAAGTAACCGGGCACTTGGACTTAATAGCGCTATGCTATTTGAAGGCGCACCTTTCTGGACATTATCTGTGGCCACTGTCACACTCTTGCAAAATTAGCCTAGCACACTAATATTGCCATTTGCACCAAAACCGATACAACATTGAGATAAGACTATGTGGAACATCTATTTATCCGGCGAAATACACACCGACTGGCGTGATCAAATTATTAATCGCTGTGCAGAATTAAAACTACCTGTGAACTTTACTTCGGCCTGCACCGATCACGCAAGCAGCGATGCCGCTGGAGATCACTTAGCTGACACGACTACAGGCTTTTGGCGAGACAATCAGTCGGCTAAAGTTAACGCTATTCGAACTAAGAACCTTATCGCCCAGGCAGATATTGCAATTATTCGCTTTGGGGATAAATACAAACAGTGGAATGCGGCCTTTGACGCTGGTTATTGTGCCGCCATGGGCACTCCTTACATCACCTTACATAGTGAAGACATCGTTCACCCGCTAAAAGAAGTGAACGCTGCTGCTATGGCATGGGCTACGGATGTGGATCAAGTGATCACCACTTTGCAACATGTCACCCAGAAGTAGGAGTAAGTTCCCACGCGAGAAAACCTCGTTCC
>JAQRMV010000006.1:3646-46262 GCA_028598985.1 Gammaproteobacteria bacterium | reverse complement strand
CCAGCAGTATCGAAATTCTTTAATGCCTCTACATCGGTGAGTTGGTTTTCTATGACATATCGGGCCATCATGCCGCGAGCTTTTTTTGCGAAAAAGCTGATGATTTTGTATTTCCCATTTTTGTAATCTTTAAACACCGGGGTGATCAGGCGTCCGATTAATCCATGGGTCTGAATGGCCTTAAAATATTCGTTAGACGCAAGGTTAACCAGCACTGGGCTGTTTTGTTGGGTTAATACATCATTTAGCCCGTTGGTGAGGATATTACCCCAAAACGTATAGAGATCCTTGCCCATAGGGTTGGCTAGCTTGGTGCTCATTTCTAAACGGTAGGCTTGCATCAAATCTAAAGGCCTTAGCAAACCATATAAACCCGATAAAATACGTAAATGGGATTGGCTAAACTGCAATTGAGATTCAGTTAATGTGTCCGCCTCTAGCCCGGTATATACATCCCCCTTAAACGCCAAAACCGCTTGTTTTGCATTTGCCAAACTAAAGGGGGTATGCCAGCTACCATATCGAGCCGTATTGAGCGCTGCTAAATTATCACTGAGTTTCATGAGCGAGGCTATATCTTGAGGCCCCATAGGGGCTAGCACATCAATAAGCTGTTGAGCTTTGTCCAAGTAGTCACTTTGACTATAAAGCTGAGTATGGCTTTGAGTTTTAAAGTCTAAGGTTTTGGCAGGTGAGATGATTAGCAGCATAAGTGTAAACGGTTATAAATTAAGTAATATGGTTGACGATACTAGGTAACTAATGGAATAAGCGCAAGGGGCGTTATGAGTGTTTTTTAGAAAATGCCTGTTATTTTAATCATGCTTTAGTATGATTGCTGATGGATATTATATGCGCATATGTTAATGTGATTGAAAATAGCGCTAATTTTTTTTGTAACTGTAACTGTAACTGTCGCTTCGGTGGCTTTTCCATGGAGGGAAAATGTGGTTCGAGCAAATTCAACGCATAGCTAAGTTAGCTCAAACTCGTTGTCAACCAGGTCAGCTGTTAATTATTGCCGTTGATGGGTGTGGCGGTGCTGGAAAGTCTAGTTTGTGCCAGGCATTGGTTAGGGAAATTGAGCTTTGGACAACCCCGCAGTTGCTTCCACTAGATGATTTTTATCAGCCGATTTCCACTTCTCAAACTCTGCAGTTGGGCGAGTTTGAAGCTAGGCAAGCCTACTTTGATCTGCAAAAATTCCATGATTCAATACTTCAGCCCTTAACCCAAGGCCATAGTGTTTGCTATACACCTTATCACTGGGTTGATGGTGCAAGTACGTCATCGGTAGAGTTGAAACCTTCTGGGGTGCTGATTGTTGATGGTGTATTTTCTTACAGCAAGCTTCTCAGAAACTTAGTGCACCTTTCAGTATTTGTAGATGCACCACGTAATATTAGGAAAAAGCGCCTACTTGCTCGGCCGCAAATGGATACACAGTGGGTTAACCACTGGCAACGTATCGAATCATGGCACCATCAGTACGAAAACACCGCCAAGGATGCTGAATTTTTGTTGTCTGGTACACAAGATTAATCGTCTAAGTTTGGGTGTTAAGCTTAGGAAGTGATTTGACGAGATCGTCAATTGCCTTAACTTGGCTTAAGAATGCTTCTAACTGCGCTAGGGGTAAAGCACATGGGCCATCACATTTTGCTTTTTCTGGGTCTGGATGAGCTTCAAGAAATAGCCCCGCAATACCTTGTGACATACCAGCTAAAGCTAATTGAGTGACTTGCGCGCGGCGTCCGCCTGCGGCATTTTCTTGCCCTCCTGGAATTTGCAATGCGTGGGTAACGTCAAACAAAATAGGGTGCTTAAACTGCCTCATAATGCCAAAGCCTAGCATATCGACTATCAGGTTGTTGTAGCCAAAATTACTGCCCCGTTCGCACAGCATTAACTTGTCGTTGCCAGCTTCTTTAAATTTAGTGAGGATGTGAGCCATTTCGTTAGGCGTTAAAAATTGGGCTTTTTTGATGTTGATCACCGCTTGGGTTTTAGCCATGGCTACGACAAGATCGGTTTGGCGAGAAAGAAAAGCAGGCAGTTGAATGACATCGGCTACTTGAGCTGCCGCCTCAGCTTGGTGCGGTTCATGTACATCGGTAATGATCGGAATATTATAAGTGGATTTAATAACGTCTAGAATTTCTAAGCCTTTTTCAAGGCCTGGGCCTCGATATGAGTTGACTGACGAGCGGTTGGCTTTGTCGAACGAAGCTTTAAAAACATAGGGAATATTAAGCTTTTGTGCAGTGGCGACATAGTGATCGGCAATTTCTAGAGCAAGGTCTTTTGATTCAAGTACATTCATGCCACCAAATAGGGTGAAGGGCAAGTCGTTGCCTACGGAAAGCTTGCCAATAGGTAGTGCAATTTGTGACATGGAGTGGAATCCTTTAACTGCCATTTTTAGATGTAGGTATTGTAGCAGGCCGTCCATCGCAATCCCATTTTTTCTCAAAATAGACAGTGGCTATTAAGTTACAAAAAACAACAATGAGGGCTGGCTTGAGGAAAATCACTAGGGCTATGGGCTTGACCGATGTCAAGGATTAATGGCTTGTTAGTGGATAAATTTTTGGTTATTTAACCTTTGCAAAACTCTATATTTGGTGTTGTAATTGCAATCAAGACACAAGATCTAGTGATTTTAGGAAAAACTTCCCCAATCGGCTGGTCGGTCTAAATACACCAGCGCTGCCAGTTGTAAAGCTGGAAAATAGCGAAAGCGAATAAAAATATAGGCAAATCAATGCAAGACTTGATGGTCACGAAGCGTCACGGACGACAAGAAAAAATCGATCTAGAAAAAATCAACCGCGTTATCGACTGGGCCGCAGAAGGTTTGGAAAATGTATCGGTTTCTCAGGTTGGAATTAAGGCACATATCCAATTTTTTGAAGGTATACGTACCGAGGATATCCATGAAACCATCATTAAGTCTGCAGCAGATTTGATCTCTGAGGACACTCCAGATTATCAGTATTTGGCCGCTAGATTAGCTATATTCCACCTGCGAAAGAGAGCTTTCGGCTGTTTTGAACCCCCTCATTTGGGCGAACACGTAAAGGAAATGGTAGCCTTAGAGCGTTACGATAGTGATTTGCTAAAAGATTATTCTGAGACTGAATTTGATCAGCTCAACCAATATATAGACCATTCCCGTGATATGAACTTCAGCTACGCTGCGGTTAAGCAAATGGAAGGTAAATATTTGGTGCAAAACAGGGTCACGGGACAGATTCATGAAAGCCCTCAAATTTTGTACATGCTGGTAGGTGCTTGCTTATTTTCGAACTACCCCAAAGAGACACGCTTAGATTATGTTCATCGCTTTTACGATGCAGTGTCGCTATTTAAATTGTCTTTGCCAACCCCTATCATGGCAGGAGTACGTACACCCACGCGCCAGTTCAGTTCATGCGTTTTGATAGAATGTGGTGACTCTTTAGATTCTATTAACGCCACTTCTTCTGCCATTATTAAATACGTAAGCCAACGTGCGGGCATTGGTATTAACGCAGGTCGTTTACGAGCGTTGGGTAGCCCAATCCGTGGTGGAGAAGCGTTTCACACCGGTATGATTCCGTTTATTAAGCATTTCCAAACGGCGGTTAAAAGTTGCTCTCAAGGTGGTGTTCGTGGTGGTGCAGCCACGTTGTTTTACCCCATTTGGCACTTAGAAGTTGAGTCTTTATTGGTGCTTAAAAACAACCGTGGTGTAGAAGAAAATCGCGCCCGTCATATGGATTACGGTGTGCAGTTTAACCGCCTCATGTATACCCGCTTGATTAAAGGGGGTTCGATCACCTTGTTTAGCCCATCGGATGTGCCAGGGTTATACGACGCTTTTTTTGCGGATCAGGATGAGTTTGAGCGTTTGTATAGTATTTACGAGGCCGATGAAAGTATTCGTAAACGCACTGTTAAGGCTGTTGACTTGTTTGGCAAGTTCGCCCAAGAGCGCGCCCAAACTGGCCGTATTTACTTACAAAACGTAGATCATTGCAACACCCGCAGTGCGTTTGATCCTAAGAAGGCCCCCGTACGTCAAAGCAACTTGTGTTTAGAAATAGCATTACCCACGTCGCCGTTAAATAGCATTGACGATGCGCAAGGCGAAATTGCCTTATGTACGCTGTCTGCCTTTAACCTAGGTGCGTTAGATAATTTAGATGAGTTGGAAAACTTATCGGATTTGATCGTGCGTGCTTTAGATTGTTTGCTTGACTACCAAGAATACCCTGTGCCAGCAGCATATGAAGCAAGTATGAAGCGGCGTACTTTAGGTGTAGGCGTCACCAATTTTGCTTACTACCTAGCTAAGAATGGGGCCAAATATTCCGATGGCTCTGGTAATGCCTTAACACATCGTACGTTTGAAGCTGTGCAATATTACTTATTACAAGCCTCTAGCCGCTTAGCCGCAGAGCAGGGCGCCTGTCCTTCATACGGTGATACTTTTTATGCCCAGGGCGTCATGCCGATTGATAGTTATAAGAAAGACATTGATGCTTACTGTGACCAAGAGCTGTTGTTAGATTGGGATGCCTTGCGAGAGCATATTAAAATCCATGGTTTGCGTAACAGCACGTTAACAGCCCTAATGCCTTGCGAAACGTCTAGCCAAATCACTAATAGTACTAATGGCATAGAACCGCCACGTGGTTATGTGAGCGTGAAAGCGAGTAAAGACGGTATATTGAAACAGGTAGTGCCCGAGTTCAAGCGCCTACGCGATGCTTATGAATTGCTATGGAACATTCCTAACAATGAAGGCTATTTGCAGTTGGTAGGTGTAATGCAGAAGTTTGTAGACCAGTCTATTTCGGCAAATACAAACTACGACCCCGCACGTTTTGAAAATGAAAAAGTACCCATGAAGCTATTGTTGAAAGATCTTCTCACCGCCTATAAATATGGCGTAAAGACTTTGTATTACCATAACACTCGAGATGGTGCTAATGATGATCAAGATGATGGTTGTGACGGCGGCGCTTGCAAGCTATAGCTTGCGGTACCCGTATATTTTTAGATAACTGTACAGAAGCACGAGAGAGTCATGGCTTATTCCACCTTCAATAGGGTTAAAAATGACGCCCTTAAAGAACCCATGTTCTTTGGGCAAAACGTTAATGTAGCTCGTTATGACCAACAGCGTCATGCTATTTTTGAAAAGCTTATCGAAAAGCAGTTGTCCTTTTTCTGGCGTCCAGAAGAAGTAGACCTGTCTACCGATCGCAAAGACTTTATGGCCATGGCAGAACATGAAAGGCATATTTTCTTAAGCAACCTTAAATATCAGACCTTATTGGACAGTGTTCAGGGCCGTTCACCGAACGTGGCGTTTTTGCCAGTGGTGTCGTTGCCAGAATTAGAAACGTGGTTAGAAACCTGGTCTTTCAGTGAAACCATACATAGCCGCAGTTATACCCATATCATTCGTAACGTAGTAGACGATCCAAGTATTGTTTTTGATGACATTGTAGATAACCCAGAAATTGTAAAACGCGCTGAAACCGTGACCCGTTACTACGATGCATTTATTGAAATGTGTAGCCAATATAGCCTGTTTGGTGAAGGCACCCACCAGCTCAATGGTGAAGAAGTTGTAGTCAGCCTGGGTGCACTTAAGCGCCAGCTGTACCTGACAATAGCTTCCGTAAACGTGCTGGAGGCCGTGCGTTTCTATGTCAGCTTTGCCTGTAGTTTTGCTTTTGCAGAACGCGCCATTATGGAAGGCAACGCCAAAGTGATTAAACTTATTGCTCGTGACGAAGCCTTACATTTAGCGGGCACCCAGCATATGCTCAATCTGATGGCTAATGGTCAGGATGATCCAGACATGGTGGTTATTGCTTCATCGTGTAAAAATGAAGTGATAGAGATTTTCCGCGAAGCGGCCGAACAAGAACGTGAATGGGCTCAGTATCTATTTAAAGACGGCTCAATGATAGGTCTAAACGCAGAAATTCTAAGCAACTACGTTGATTACATTACTAATGTGCGTATGCGTGGATTAGGCCTTGATGAAATATTCGAAACACGTACTAATCCTCTGCCGTGGATGAATGCTTGGTTAGTGAGTGACAATGTTCAAGTGGCGCCGCAAGAAGCTGAAATAAGTTCATACTTAGTTGGCGCTATTGATAGCGATATGGACGGTGCTGACTTTGACGATTTCGATTTGTGATTGTTGAGAATTTTTAAGTGCAGGCGGTGCAAATAATGGGTGCTACGGTCACTGTTAACGAAGCGCAAAGCTTTGATTATGGTGAAGAGTTTTCTTTGCTTGATAGCATGGAAGAACACCACATTCCTGTGACCTATAATTGTCGCGGGGGTTATTGTGGCCGCTGTAAGGTGCAACTTACCCAAGGTAAGGTGAACTGGGTACAGGATAGCCTGGTGCCTTTAGAGGAAGGTGAAATTTTGGTGTGTTGTTGCGTGCCAGATGGCTCAATTAGTTTGGCCACCTAGCAACAATAGATTCAACCGTTATCGATTAATACGTGCTTGCTTTAAAGTATCGGCAATTAAAAATGCCAGTTCCAAGGCTTGATCTGCGTTTAAGCGAGGATCGCAGGCAGTATGGTAACGATCGGCTAAGCCTTCCGCAGTAATATCATGGGCGCCGCCCATACATTCAGTCACGTTTTGACCTGTCATTTCAAAATGAACACCACCGGCATAAGTGCCTTCGGCAGCATGGACATCAAAAAAGCTTTTCACCTCACGTAACACATCTTTCACTTGGCGAGTTTTGTAGCCTGTGTGGGTTTTAATGGTGTTGCCATGCATTGGGTCACTGCTCCAAAGTACCTTGCGGCCTTCCTTCTCTACCGCACGAATTAAAGCCGGTAGGTGAGCTTCTACATTATCTGCACCCATACGGGCGATAATGTTAATGCGCCCAGCTTCGTTGTCTGGGTTAAGCACATCCAATAGGCGCAACATGTCGTCGGCCTTCATGGTGGGTCCTGCCTTAAATCCTAGTGGGTTTTTAACACCACGTAAAAACTCCACATGGGCACCGTCTACCTGACGAGTACGATCACCAATCCATAACATGTGGGCCGAACAGTTATACCATTGGTTAGTTAAGCTATCTTCACGGGTAAGGGCTTGTTCGTAGTTTAATAACAAGGCTTCGTGAGAAGTGTATAAGCTTGTTTTGTGCAATTGAGGGGCATTCTCGGCGTTCAGGCCGCAGGCGTTCATAAAGCTCAAAGAGCGGTCGATTTGATCGGCCAGGCTTTCGTAACGGGCGCCTAACGGGCTGGTCCGAACAAAATCCTGGTTCCATTGATGTACCTTATTTAAGTCTGCAAAGCCGCCTTGGGCGAAGGCGCGTAACAAATTTAAGGTGGCTGCAGACTGATTGTAGGCCTGCACTAGGCGAGCTGGATCGGGGACTCGAGCTTCCGAGGTAAAGGCCGCACTATTAATAATGTCACCACGGTAACTAGGCAACTCTACACCGTCAAAGGCCTCAGTGTCAGCAGATCGTGGTTTAGCAAATTGGCCAGCCATGCGGCCTACTTTCACTACAGGGCAGCTGCCTGCAAAGGTCAGTACTACCGCCATTTGTAACATGACTTTAAACGTGTCACGAATGTTCGTTGCGTTAAATTCAGCAAAACTTTCGGCACAATCGCCGCCTTGTAGTAAAAAGGCTTCACCGTTAGTAACCTGAGCCAGTTGTTTTTTAAGGGCGCGGGCTTCACCTGCAAAAACCAATGGCGGCACCTGGCTTAGTTGATGCTCAACATGATCAACGGCTTTTGCATCTGTATAATTGGGTTGTTGTAATATTGGGAATTCACGCCAGCTGCTGGGAGACCATGGTTTCATTATAGAGGGGCCAAAAAGGTGAGTTTAACATTGCTTAAAACAAGGCAGTATAAGGTTTTAATTTATATCATGACTACTCATTCGGTTCAATCCGATAAAACACTATTATATTATTTAGTCTTCTTTTAATTGGGATTCATGTTTGTCACATTAGGTAATGCACTAAAGGGTAAGGTTTATTTTTAATTACATGTTTTACTTTTTATTACATATAGTTATAGTATGAAATACATACTCAAATTAAACAACCTAAGCCGTTATGCGAACATTCCCTCCACTTGTGCGCTGGGTCAATGAGCAGGATTATAAGGTAACTAAAGGATGCAACCGTGAATTTTAACCAAGCTACACGAGTACTCATCGTGGAAGACGATGAACGACTAGCGGAATTAACCCGTGAGTACCTTACTAATAACGGTTTATCTGTAAGTGTTGAGCACAACGGTGCCATTGCTGTAGGGCGTATCAAAAAAGAGCAACCCGATTTAGTGATCTTAGATTTGATGCTGCCTGGCGAAGACGGGCTAGGCGTTTGTCGTTTAGTAAGGCCTGAATACGCAGGGCCTATTCTTATGTTGACTGCGCGCACTGATGAGCTCGATCAAGTGGTGGGTTTGGAAATAGGCGCTGATGACTATGTGTGTAAGCCCGTTGCACCGCGGCTTTTGTTGGCTAGAATTAGTGCTTTGTTGCGTCGCAGCAGTAAGGCCGCAGAGGCATCCAAGCTTTCTATAGATAAAGCTCCCGAAGACGTTCGGTATCAGTTTGGTAGTTTAACAATAGACAGTACAATGAGAGCAGCTTGGTTGGGTGAAGAAAGTATAGATTTGACCAGCGCCGAATTCGATCTATTGTGGCTGTTAGTCACCCATGCTGGGCAAGTGCTAAGCCGAGAAGAGATCTTCACCGCCTTGCGGGGTATTTCTTACGATGGGCAAGATCGATCCATTGATGTGCGCGTATCGCGTATCCGTCCCAAAATAGGCGATGATCCACTGCGCCCTAAACGCATAAAAACTGTACGTAGCAAAGGCTACTTGTTTGTAAAGGAAAATTAAGTGGAATTGCCTGTAGATCCTATGGATTCAGGAAGTATGGAAAAACAAATGGCTCTACAACAGGAGCTGATGGCTGCTATTTCCCATGAAATAAGAACGCCAGTATCTAGGCTTAGTTTTGCCTTGCAGATACTACAAGATGCTTTGAAAGAAGATGCTCAGGGCGAAGGCCGCAAGAAGATGTTGGCATCTTGTAAAAGTATGGGCCAAGACTTAGAAGAAATTAATCAATTAGTCGCTGAAATAATGACTTATATTCATTTGGGAGATGGCGGCCCAAGGATTGTTTTCCAGCGTTTATATTTAAAATCGGCGATGCAAAGCTTATGTTCCCAATATTCTACTTTGCATCCTCAGCTATCTATTGATATTCGGCGGCCACTGTTGGAGCTCTCTATTGATGCAGAACCCGTGCAGCTCAGGAGAGCCTGCCAAAACCTAATAGGCAATGCCATTAAATATGCCAAGTCTAGGATCATTGTGGATTATAGCTTGGATGGTGATTATTGCCTGCTAAGCGTTGAGGACGATGGGCCAGGCATCTCAGAAGCGGATTACGGACGGGTGTTTGCACCCTTCACTAGGCTGGATGAAAGCCGTCATCGCAGCACTGGCGGTTTTGGTTTGGGTTTGTCTATTGTAAGACGTATTGCATTTTGGCACGGGGGTCGTGCAATTGCTGGTCGTAGCAAAGAGTTAGGTGGCGCTAAGATGATCATTAAATTGCCGGTTAAACAGCCTACAGGCAGTCTTCCGGAGCTTTCAATGGCTCACCCTGTTGATTAGTTTGCTTAACGCCCACTAAAGTAGAAGCAGAAGTTTCTCTTGCGGTGACTAAAAAATCCATCATGTATTTGCTGTTAGCTTGATCGCTACGCACTGCGGCGTAAAGTGTGCACCAAATGCCTGTTTCAGACATGGGGATTGCAGTTACATAACCACGACTGCTGTATTCATCTAGAGCCCAGTTAGGTAACGCACACACACCACGACCACTGGCCACCAGTTGCATCATCATTACCGTGAGTTCGGCGTGTCTTATTGCTACAGGCTCAATGTCTGCCGGGTCTAAGAACTGTACAAATACATCTAGCATGTCGCGATCAACGGGGTAACAAATGAGCGTTTGATCAGCAAGATCTTGGGGTTCAATAAAAGACTTTTGCGTTAACGCATGGTGATTGCTAACGGCCAGAAGAGACTCGTAACTAAATAAAGGCACATAACTGATACCGGAAAGGTCTTTAGGGTTAGCTGTGATTACAAGGTCTAGTTCGCCGCTGCGTAATGCGGGAAGTGGTGCAAAGTTAAAACCAGAAGCTAAGTCGAGTTCTACTTCAGGCCAATCGGCGCGATAGCGGTCTAAGCTAGGCATTAACCATTGAAAGCAGCTGTGGCATTCGATAGCGATATTAAGGCGCCCAACGCCTCCTGCTGACAACCGCGCTAGTTCGCGCTCTGTGTTGCGGAGTTGTGGTAACAATTCATCGGCTAGCTGCAACAGGCGTTGACCCGCAGTAGTGAATTCTACAGGCTTGGTTTTGCGTATAAATACATCTAACCCAAGCTTATGCTCAAGGTCTTTGATTTGGTGCGATAAAGCAGACTGGGTAAGAAATACTTTTTCAGCAGCCTCAACTAAGCTGCCGGTTTCCCTTAGTGCAGTAAGTGTGCGTAGATGGCGTAGTTCTATCATATTGTTTATCTATTCCTATACCTGTGGCTCAAGTAATAGGAACTCCATTAAGGCTTTTTGTGCGTGCAAACGGTTTTCTGCTTCGTGGTATACAACACTGCGAGGATCGTTGAACATGTCATGGCTTATTTCCAATCCACGATAGGCTGGCAAGCAATGCATAAATAGAGCCTGGGGGTCAGCCAAGTCCATTAAGGCGGGATTCACTTGATAATCAGCAAAGGCCGTTTGGCGAGAGATTTTTTCGTCTTCTTGGCCCATGGAGGCCCAAGTGTCGGTCACCACTAAATGGCTGCCCACAACGGCTGCTTGTGGGTCTGTGATCAATGCCACCCTGTCTGTGTTGTCGGCCATGAGCTGAGCATTGGGTAAATAGCCGTCTGGACAAGCTATATTGAGTTTAAAGTCGAATTGTTTAGCGGCGTTGATAAAGGAATGGCACATGTTATTGCCGTCACCAACCCAAGTTACGGTTTTGCCTTTAATGCTACCGCGGTGTTCCACAAAGGTCTGTATGTCGGCTAGCAGCTGGCATGGATGATAATCATCCGTGAGGGCATTGATTACTGGGACTTTAGAATGGGCTGCGAACTTTTCTACCTGGGTGTGGGAAAAAGTGCGAATCATCATTATATCAACCATACTAGAGACCACTATAGCGCTGTCTTCAATGGGTTCGCCGCGGCCCAGTTGTGTGTCTCGAGACGATAGGAAAATGGCATGGCCACCTAACTGCGCCATACCCGACTCGAAAGAAATACGAGTGCGAGTGGAAGATTTTTCAAAAATCATCCCCAAAACACGATTGCGAAAAGGTTCGTAAAGGTCGCCTTGAGTGCGTATTTTTTTAAGTTCAATAGCGCGATTGATTACCCAATTTAGCTCATTTGGAGTTAAATCAAGCAAGGTTAGGAAGTGACGCGGAGATGAATTGGACATGGTAATTAGCCGCCTAAACAGAGAATCATAGGGGTAATAACTTATGCTTGCAAATCCATAGGCTTATAAGGCCTATAAATAGTGCAAATTATGGTATTTTTTGGCTAAATAATAACTGACTAAATTGGTCGGATATGGGTATAATTGCGTCAATGATTTTGCAACCATAAATAACACAGAAGGTAATTATGGACACGTTAACTACTATTAAAGAACAGATTGAAAGCAACGCTATTTTATTGTACATGAAAGGCACACCAAAATTTCCACAGTGTGGCTTTTCCTCACAAACAGTACAAAATCTAATGAACTGTGGTGAGCGCTTTGCATTTGTCAATATTTTAGAACACCCTGACATTCGTGCAGAATTGCCAAAGTATGCCAACTGGCCAACATTTCCCCAGCTGTGGATCAATGGCGAATTAGTAGGCGGCTGTGACATTATTACTGATTTGGCACAAACCGGAGAACTAGCTGAAATGGTTAGTGCTGCGGCTCCTGCAGAGTCAGGCGAAGAATAATTTAATAATTAAACATTTAGAGGAATAACCATGAGCGTATTAGTAGGCAAGCAAGCCCCAGATTTTACCGTACCCGCAGTACTAGGCGATGGCACCATCGTTGATGACTTTAATCTATCTCAAGCCATTAAAGGCAAGTACGGTTTGGTCTTTTTCTACCCACTAGACTTCACCTTTGTTTGTCCTTCAGAGCTGATTGCATTAGACCATCGTATGGATGAATTTAATGCTCGTGGTGTAGAGGTGATTGGTGTTTCTATCGATTCTCACTTCACTCACAATGCATGGCGCAACACTGCCATCAACGATGGCGGCATCGGCCCAGTTAAGTACACTTTAGCTGCTGATATGGCTCACGATATTTGCCGTGCCTACGACGTTGAGTTAGCAGACGGTAGTGTTGCATACCGCGGCGCATTCATCATCGACCGTGACGGCATGGTGCGTTCACAAATTGTTAACGACCTACCTTTAGGCCGTAACATGGATGAACTATTGCGCTTAGTCGATGCGCTACAGTTCCATGAAGAGCACGGTGAAGTTTGCCCAGCAGGTTGGAATAAAGGGGATTCAGGCATGAAAGATTCGCCTGCTGGTGTTGCTTCTTACTTAAGTGAGAACTCAGACAAGCTATAAGTATTGCCCTAAAAAAGCCCCGCTAACATCCTGTTATCGGGGCTTTTTTACGCCTTGTATATCAATAACCCTGTTAATCTTCATTGCATAACATCATAGGGCTGGTTAAAATCAGGGTCTACTTATTTTGCGCTGTATCTATTTTCTATAAGGCACTTTGAATGGCCCCTACTTCTGCTAAAACGAGTCCTAAGGTGACTCAGGCACCAGTTCCTATGCGCTTTGTTGGGCCGATGAAAATTAGTGCTCAGGCGAGCTTGGATAAGGCATGGCAAGATAAAGTCTCAGTTCCCCTAGCAACCTATGAAATCCCCCTGTGGCACTCGGTGGGTCGCGGCGCTCGCTTGTCTACTCTATGTGGAGAGGGCATTAAAACCACCCTAGTGGATGAGCGTATGACGCGGTCTATTCTGCTAGAAGCGGATGATGCCAGTGAAGCCTTGAGTGCATGGCAGTCTATTCAAACACGTCAAGAAGAGATGCAGTCTATAGTGAGTGAAACCAGCCGTTTTGCTAAGTTGATTGACATGAATATGCAAATTGTCGCCAATTTATTGTACTTGCGTTTAGAATTTAAAACTGGCGACGCATCAGGCCACAACATGGTGACTCAGGCTGCCGACCGTCTTATGGAATGGGTGTTAGTGCAATATCCACAACTCAACTACAGTTCTATTTCTGGTAATTATTGCAGCGACAAAAAAGCCACTGCCGTTAACGGTATTCTAGGACGTGGCAAGTATGTAGTAGCCGAATTAACCATTGCACGTGACTTGTGTGAGCGTAAGTTGTTGACTACGCCAGAAAAAGTGGTAGACCTCAATATTAAAAAGAACCTCTTGGGCACGTTAATGGCAGGTGGTTTACGTAGTGCCAATGCTCATTTCGCTAATATGTTATTGGGTTTTTATTTAGCTACGGGTCAAGATGCAGCCAATATCATTGAAGGATCACAAGGCATGGTGCATGCCGAAGTGCGAGAAGGCGATTTGTACTTCTCCTGCACTCTACCTAATATTATTGTAGGCACCGTAGGCAATGGTAAGGGCTTGGATTTTGTGACTGATAACTTAACTAAGCTAGGTTGCAGTGAAGACGCAGAAGCAGGCGCTAACGCACGACGCTTAGCTCAAATCTGTGCAGCTACTGTGTTGTGTGGAGAATTATCCTTGCTTGCAGCCCAAACTAACCCGGGCGAGCTGATGCAAGCCCATGTGAAGTTAGAGCGTTAAATGAACGATCAAACTAATCGTCGTAAGCGCGAACATATTGAAGTGATTACGCAAGATCAAGGTGTTGAGCGTAATGGACGTTTTTTTGATGCAATCCAGTTACAGCATCGAGCTATGCCCGAAATCAATTTGCAGGATGTTGACCCAAGCGTAGAAATTATGGGCAAGCGGTTAAGTTTTCCTCTGTTAATTTCATCCATGACCGGTGGAGATGACGTGTTAGTAGCCAAGGTAAACCAGCATTTGGCAGAAGCTGCACAAATTACCGGAGTGGCGATGGGTGTGGGTTCTCAGCGGGTAATGTTAGAAGATACCAAGGCTCAGGCCAGTTTTGACCTGCGTCGTTTTGCGCCAGATGCATTGTTGTTTGCTAATATGGGAGCTGTTCAACTGAATAACGGCATGGCCGCAGCCCAGTTGCAACAGGCGATTGATGTGTTGTCAGCGGATGCTATATTTCTGCATCTTAACCCTTTGCAAGAAGCTGTACAGCCAGAGGGAGACACCAATTTTGCAAATTTGGCACAGGCCATTGGCTGTGCGCAATCACAGCTTAAGGTGCCGGTCGTTCTTAAAGAAGTGGGTGCAGGCCTTAGCGTGCCAGACATAGAGCTGGGTATACAACAGGGTATTCGTTGGTTTGACGTAGCGGGACGAGGCGGCACTTCATGGGCGCGTATTGAACAACAGCGCCGACAAGATGCGCATACCCTAGGGTTTACATTGCAAGATTGGGGTATTCCAACCCCTGTGGCCATGAAGAATGCTCGCCCATATATGCAGCAAGCAAATTTCATCGCCAGTGGAGGCTTGCGTAATGGGCTAGACCTAGTAAAGAGTGTTATAATGGGCGGCTGTTTAGGCGGTATTGCGAAACCTCTTTTGGCTCCGGCAATGGAGTCTACCTCTGCGGTAGTGGATGCTATAGAAGCCTTGAAAAAAGAGTTTGTTACCACCATGTTTTTGTTGTCTGCAAACAATGTAGACGATTTGCGTTTAAACGATTCGTTAGTGCTTAGTGAAGGCTAGTCAGAGACATATAGCCACATCATTAAGTTTGTAGCAGGGAAGATTGAGAATTTATATGCCCGTTGGTATTGATGATATAAGTTTTTACACCGCTAACTTTAGCTTAGATTTGCAAGAGCTAGCGGCCAACAATGGCTCCGACGCCGCAAAATATACTGTTGGCATAGGCCAAGAGCGTATGAGTGTGCCCGGAGCAGACGAAGACGTTGTGACTATGGCGGCCAATGCCTGTGTGCCTTTATTAGAAGGTATGGCAGCGCGTGGAGAGAGCAAAAATGCCATTAGCACTATTTTGTTTGCTACAGAAACTGGCATAGACCAATCTAAGGCTGCTGGCGTGTATGTGCATTCTTTGTTGCAGCTAAGCCCACGGTGTAGAGTAGTAGAACTCAAACAGGCTTGTTATAGCGCCACCGCTGCTTTGCAGTTGGCTACAGCTTGGGTGGCCCGTAACCCTAAAGAAAAAGTCCTGGTTATTGCCTCAGACATAGCACGCTACGATCGCCAAACACCCGGTGAAGCAACCCAAGGCTGCGGTGCAGTGGCCATGTTAGTAAGCCACAATCCAAGGCTTATCGTATTGGATCCCGAAACCGGTATTCACACCGAAGACGTGATGGATTTCTGGCGGCCAAATTACCGTTCTACAGCATTAGTTGATGGTAAATACTCCACTAAAGTGTATTTGCGTTGTGTGCGTTCTGCATGGCAAGATTTTCAGCAACAAAGCGATCTTCAATTTGGTGATTTTGATTATTTTTGTTATCACTTGCCATTTAGTCGTATGGCCCAAAAAGCCCACAACCACTTAGCCAACGGCAACGCCCATGAGCTAAGTGCCCAGGCTCTTGAAGAGCAAATTTCCTCTAGCCTTATTTACAATCGAATTACAGGCAACAGCTATACAGCAGCCATGTATATTGGCCTTATTTCTTTACTAGACAATACTGCAGAAAACTTGGCCGGTAAAAGGCTTGGTTTCTTTAGTTATGGGTCGGGTAGCGTGGGTGAGTTTTTTACCGGCACCTTAGTAGAGGGGTATCAAGCCATGTTACACAAGCAAGGCCATCAAACCATGCTAGCTTCACGGAAGCCGTTAACCTATGCGCAATACCAAACCATGTATGGGTTTGAAGTGCCTACAGATGGGGGTGATCATGTATTTGCTGAAGAAACTAACGGTAAGTTCCGTTTGTCGGGTATTAACCAACACAAACGCCTTTATCAGGTGCGATGACTGAGTCTGGTTTAAGCACTCCCTCAGCTCAATATTCCTGCACTCGTGTAAGGGTGCCGGGCAAAGTGATACTCAGCGGCGAACACGCCGTTGTTTATGGTACCCCTGCATTGGCTTGTGCCATTCAAAAATATGCTTTTGCTACGGTGACCAAAGCTAACTTTGTTGGTGTTCATCTTAAATTTTTGGGTTTTGATATTGATCAGCGGTTTAGCTATTCAAATCTCGTTGATATGGCACAGCAAATTCAATCTCGTCACCATCGCTATGTAGCAGGCACGGCCCCATTATCGGCGGTTGTTTCAAATCCAGTAGAGTTCTTTACCGCAGCTTTAGGTGCAAGTGGTCTCCCTTATTTATTAGGCAATTCATTCGATAAACAATCAGGCTTAATAATAGAGCTATCTATGGATCTAGTTGCCGGTGGAGGTATGGGTTCCTCGGCGGCGCTAGTCGCTGCAATGCTGGCAGCGGTATTCAAACATATAGGAGCCCCCCTCACAGACGCAGAGTTAATTGCTAAGACCACCCAAAGTGAACATTGGCAACATGGACGTTCAAGTGGGTTAGACCCTTACGTGTGTGTTATGGGGGGAGTGCAACAATACCAGCAAGGCACAGGCACTAGCATGGCGTTTGAACCTAAGGCATTTAACCAGTGCTTTTTAATAACAACAGGCCGGCCGGCAAGCTCCACCGGTGAATGTGTAGAAGCGGTTAGGAAAAGTAATTTCCCAGCCACCTTGTGGCACCAATTCTCCACGGTGCAACAAGACCTGCTTAAAGCTATACAGGCAGAAAATTCTGCCCTTATGGTTAACGCCATCGCGGCCAATCATAAGTTACTGCAGCATATTGGAGTAGTGCCCGAGGCCGTAGCTAATTTTGTTGCTAACGTAGAATCTAGCGACGCAGCGGCCAAGGTATGTGGCGCTGGGAGTATAGTGGGCGATAACGGTGGTTTGGTGTTGGTCACAGGCTTTCAGTTTGATCAACTTAAGCGCCTTTGCCAGCAGTATAATTATACTTTCCAGCAGATGATTCCAGACATGCAAGGAGTGTCTTACCTTGACGAGTTATAGGGTTGTTGCCTCTGCGCCAGCCAGTACGATGCTCATGGGTGAACATGCGGTGCTGTTTGGTTATGGTGCTTTGGTGTGTGCTTTAACGTCGCGTATTTATGTTAGCGCTACAAGCCGAAGTGATGGACAGGTGGTTATCGAATCCCAATTAGGCCGCTTGGCATTTCCCCTTACCAACTTACTACAAAAGGCGCAACAAACGTCTGTTTTAAGGTTTGTGTTACAAGCTTTAGTGCACTGTAAGCTAACTCAAGGTGTACATTTAGTAATTGAGTCAGACTTCGAACATACCTTAGGGTTGGGCTCCTCAGCAGCGGTTACAGTGGCCACTTTAGGGGCCATGGAATTATTAATGAAAGGCGATTTTAATCGCCGTGGGGTGATGCAACTAGGTATAGAGTCGATTAAAAAAGTGCAAGGTAGAGGCTCAGGTGCCGATGTTGCTGCTAGCGCTTTAGGGGGTATTGTGAAATTTCAGGCCCACCCCGTTAATGCTCATAACATTAGCTTGCCAGAGAAAGCCTGGCAGAATGCACCTAGCATGCGGTTAGTTTATTGTGGCTATAAAACTCCAACCCCAACGGTTATTAAACAAGTAGCCCAAGCTGCCGCTGAAGAACCTAAACGTTTTGAACAATTGTATGAACAAATGGGTACTTGTGTAGACGCTTCAATAAAAGCACTGAATAATGGTGATTGGTCTATTTTTGCCCAATCGATGGGCCAATACCAAGGTCTCATGGAGAATCTTGGTGTGAGCGACGAAACTATCCAAAAAATCATTCAATTAGGGCAGAAGCACACCACGAAAGGCGCTTTGTTTGGCGCCAAAATATCGGGTTCAGGTTTAGGCGATTGTGTGCTTTTATTAGGCAGTGAAAAGCTAGATTGGCCCCATATGCAAATGCCAGTGCAAATAGACCCCCAAGGTCTACGCCAAGAAACACACATGCCCAGTGATACATAAAGCGAGAAATAACCATGAGCAATCATCAAACCGAGGATGTCTGCGTTAATGACTGGGTTAACCAAGTTTTAGATACAGTTAAACATAACACACCAGCGACCCAAGCTAGTGCTTACGCACCTAGCAATATTGCTTTGAGTAAATATTGGGGCAAGCGAGAGGCTAACTTTAATTTACCTGTCACAGGTTCCCTGTCTATTTCGTTGGCAGATCACGGCACTAAAACTGGCTTATCAGTGATTGATGCACCAGCGCACCAAGTTATACTCAATGGTGAACAAGTTGGAGAACACAAAAGCTTTGCCATTAAAATAAACCAGTGGTTAGACAGAGTATTACCTAGTGATCTAAAACTGCGCATAGACACCCATAACACTGTACCTACGGCAGCAGGCCTAGCTTCATCTGCCAGTGGTTTTGCGGCCCTCACACTAGCCACAAACACACTCATGGGTTGGCAGCTTCCAGAGTATCTGCTGTCTGCACTGGCCCGCTTAGGCAGCGGCAGCGCCAGCCGTTCTTTGTGGCATGGTTTTGTTAAGTGGCAAGCGGGTGAACTAGCCGATGGCAGTGACAGTATTGCTTTCCCATTAAAGCCGCAATGGCCACAACTTAAAGTGGGCTTGTTAACGGTATCCAGTTTATCAAAAGCGGTCTCTTCCCGTGAGGGCATGGGAAGAACCGTTGCTACTTCAGCGTTGTACAAACAATGGCCGCAGAAAACCGAGGCAGACCTTGCCAGCATAGAAGCTGCTATTACTAATGGCGACTTTGAAACCATGGCGGCAACGGCAGAACACAATGCCATGAGCATGCACGCTACTATGGCTGCGGCTTGGCCTCCTTTGGTGTATTGGCAGCCCGAGTCACTGGTTCAAATGCAAAAAATTTGGCAGTTACGCCAACAAGGGTTGCCCCTTTATTTTACTATGGATGCTGGGCCTAATCTAAAGCTGCTATTTGAAGCACAACACCAAGCTGATGTGGAAGCTGCTTTTCCTGAAATTCAAATCAT
The DNA here is from genome assembly GCA_028598985.1 of Gammaproteobacteria bacterium. Classification (GTDB taxonomy): domain Bacteria; phylum Pseudomonadota; class Gammaproteobacteria; order Pseudomonadales; family Balneatricaceae; genus Njordibacter. Next base: position 26,984 of record JAQRMV010000006.1, on the reverse strand, counting down.
CACCCCTTTCTCCCATGTAACTGAGGTTAGGGATTGAGGCTTTAAATATTGAGCCATGGTTCACCTTGTGCAGGCCTTTCTAAGGCTTTTTATATATTTTATTGTAACTGAAATGTAAACTATGTAAGCTGGCATTTCGGTATAAGAGAATAATAAAAAATGACTGAAGTTAGCCGTAAATATGCAATTGGCATACGGGGAAAGTTGATTGCGCTTTTTGTAGTGATAAAGGTAGTGCCGTTGGTTCTACTTGCCTACTTCGCGTGGCAGCAATCTGAAGGTTTAGCTAGAACGCTGCAAAATCATTTCGATATATTTGAACAAATCGCCTATGGCGCACTTGAAGAAACGGCCGAGCAGGCCTCTTCTGATTCGGTTAATGCCTTAGAAGATAGGGCACGCAACGAAGTTGAAAGAATGACTACAGACACTGCTCAAGCATTAGCTAGCTTTCTTTATGCCCGTGATGATGATGTTTTGTTAGCTAGCCGCATAGGTAAGAGTAAGAGTGACTTTTCTAGCTTTATTACGGCGAGAAACTCTAGGCTACTTAAGGAGTTGTCTTGGCATTATTCAGAGCCAAAGGCTCAATGGGTACCAAGTATGCCTCCATTGAAGCAGCAATTTGTAGAGTCTTCACTACCAGATAACTCCAAAAGATTTCATTACCGACCTCCAGAAATCATCACCAAAACCATTGCTCCACTCTACTTGGAAATGACCTTCGTATCTTTGCAAGGAATGGAGCTCATTAAGGTAACAACTTCTGATTTGTTGACTAATAAATTATTAGATATTTCGCTTCGAAACAATACCTATATAAAAGCAGAAACCTACTTTCGTGAGTTGCAAAAGCTTAGCCCTGGAGAGGTGTATGTATCTGATGTTATTGGTGGCTATGTGCCTACCCACTTTATTGGTGCCTATACTCAAGCTAAGGCTAAAAAAAATGGCATCCCATTTGCTCCTGAACAAAGCGCATATGCGGGCAAAGAAAACCCTGTAGGAAAAAAATTCCAAGGCATTATTCGTTGGGCCACCCCCGTGGTTGAAGACGGTGTAATTATTGGATACATCACGCTAGCCTTAAATCACGACCATATACTCAATTTCACCAACGGCGTTATGCCTACGGATCAAAGATATACTAGTTATCCAGACCCGTCGGAAGGTAACTATGCCTTTATTTGGGACCATAAAGGGCGCAATATTGCCCACCCTCGTCATTATTTTATTTATGGCTACAATAGGCAAAACGGTAAGCTACAAGTACCTTGGCTAGAGCAAGATGCATACAATCACTGGATGGCCAGTGGTTTGGAATTTGAAAAATATGCCAAAACTGCCGAGCACTATAAGGACCAGAGGCTAAGCCGAAAGCCCGCCCAAGAATTGGGTAAAACGGGTTTACGGGGTTTAGATTGCCGATTCCTTAATTTTGCCCCCCAATGTAAAGGTTGGTTTGATATAACAGAACATGGAGGCTCGGGTTCGTTTGTAATATTTTGGAGTGGATTATGGAGGCTGGTCACTGCCGCACCTATTCCTTACTATACGGGACAATATGGAAACTCTAAAAGAGGCTTTGGTGTGGTGACTGTAGGCACCAATATTGATGACTTTTCATCGCCAGCCATTGCCACAAAGGAGCGGATCGATCAGCTATATGAAACCTACAACGATGCCATGGTGCATGAAGCCGATATGGGTACCCACTCCATAACTGACAACCTGCAACAAACCGCCGATATCTTAGTAATTTCCACCCTTATCATGATAATAATAGTGGTGCTGATCGCAGTGTGGGTGGCGTCTTATTTTTCTCATCGAATAACCCAGATGGTGTCTGGAATTGGCAGGTTTAGGCGTGGCAATCATAGCTTTCGTTTTCAACAGCCTAAAAAAGATGAAATAAGTGAACTGGCCGATGCCTTCGATACCATGGCAGATGACATCGATGAAAACGTAGCAAGGCTAAAGTTGGAAATCAGGCAGCGTAGAAATTCTGAAGTGCGATTGCTCGAGTTAACACAGTCTCTTGAGTATCGAGTGATAGAGAGAACTAAAGACTTATCACAAGAGATAGTGACAAGAGAGCAAGCGGAGAAACAAATACGCTTTCTTGCAGAGAATGATGACCTAACTAAGCTCTTTAACCGTAGGGGGTTTAACCAAAAGATGGATAAAGCTTTTCTGGGTAAGGAAAGCTTTGCTTTGTTATTGTTGGACATGGATAAACTCAAGGCAGTTAACGATTATTTAGGCCATAACATTGGCGATAAAGTGCTCGTGTATATTGCCAACCTGTTGAAGAAAACAGTACGTACAGGTGATGCCGTGGCTCGAATCGGCGGTGACGAATTTGCAATGATCATAAACGGGGTGGCGGATGTTTCTGAAATCTCGCCGATTGTGGACCGTGTGTTGGAAACTTTGTCGATGCCATCCAATATAGAAGGGCAGTTAATACATGTGGGTGCAAGTATAGGTATTAGCTTTAAAACCACCGCTACCATAACCCCAGAGCAACTTTATGTTCAGGCCGATGTGGCTTTATACAAAGCAAAGTCATTGGGTGGCCAACGTTATATTTGCTACGATAAGAAACTTGAAGAAGTTGAAAGTCAGTTCCATGATATAGCCCAAGAGCTTAGGTCGGCAATGGTTAATAATGAGTTTTGCGTATACTTTCAACCTCAAATTAATACCGCTACCCACAAGGTACATGGTGTTGAATCCCTGCTTCGCTGGAATCATCCTACCAAAGGAATGCTTTTACCTGGTGATTTTATGTACATTGCTGAAGAGCTAGGCATGGTGCGCGAGTTAGATTATTGGATGTTAAAAGAAGTGTGTAGGAAGGTGAGTGGTTGGATTAAAGACGATTTAAGCTTTGGGCGGGTGGCTATCAATGTTGGTGTAAGTGACTTGCTTATGCCTAACTATGTGAGTGATTTTTCTGCAGTGCTTGAATCATGGAGCATTGCTCCTTCATTGTTTGAAATTGAGCTATTAGAAAACACCTCTGTTGACGATGTAAACACCTTTTTGGACACACTAAATCAGTTGCATAAATTAGGCGTTAGCTTTGCTCTTGACGATTTTGGAACAGGGTTTTCGTCGATGCAGCGCATGGTGGAATTACCCATAGAAGCCATTAAAATTGACAAATATTTCATCAGCCGTATCGGTGACCCTGGTATAGAAGCGATCATCAAGGCCATGATTACCATGGCTAATAGTCAATCCATTACTATAGTGGCCGAAGGTGTGGAAGAGCTGCAGCAACAAGATTTTCTTCAAGCCCATGGTTGCCATATCATGCAAGGTTTTTTACACCAAAGGCCTATCGATGATTATCAATTCCATAACTACCTAAGCAGCCGTTAGTAGTTTGTATGGTGTTGTTTAGAGCTCAATAAAAAATTTAAAATAAATAAGAAAATACATAGCCTACGGTGATGGCCATGCTAAGCACTACCATGATAAATGCCACAATCATCGGTGTTTTAAATAAGGATCGCAAGAGTATAAGTTCGGGGATGCTGGCCCCCGCGCTACCAATGACAAACGCCATTACCGCGCCAATACCCATGCCTTTAGCTACAAAAGCTGCGGCAAGGGGTATCATAACAATGGCACGGGTATATAGCGGTATGCCAATAACGGCTGCAAACGGTATGGCTAATGCGTTGTTGCCACCAGCATAAGTGGTAATAAAATTTGTTGGCACAAAGCCATGGATAATGGCACCTAAAGATACCCCCACTAATAAATATGGGAAAGCCTGCTTAAAATCACGCCAAACTTCCAGCCACAACTGATGCCATTTGTTGGGCTCAGTACTAGTGCAGCACCTGCTATTATCAAGGGCAACTTCGGGAGCAATGATGTATTTTTCAAATCCCAACCTTTCTAAGGTGATACCTGCCAAAATAGCAATACCCATGGACATAACGAAATAGGTGGCGGCAATTTTTAGGCTAAATGTAACCGCAAACAAAACGATTAAAATTGGATTAAGCAGTGGGCTAGAGAATAAAAAAACCATCATAGGCCCAAATCCCGCATTGGCCCTGATTAAGCCTTTTAAGAATGGAATGGTAGAGCATGAGCAAAACGGAGTCATAGCCCCCATTAATGCTGCTAGAACATAGCCTTTGCCGTGCTTTGAACTAAGGAAATCCTTAATTTTTTCTGGCGGCACGTATAGTTGTATGACCCCCACCAAATAGCTTATGGCGATAAATAGTAAGGTGAGCTCCAATAATAAGTAGGTAAACATGGAGAGTGCATCTTGCCAGGCTTGTGTTGTGATTGTTGTCATTATGAAAGTCGCTTATATTTCTAGAATAATAGAAATATAAGCGACTTTCATACAATGGGTCAATATATTTCTGTTATCATAGAAACATGGAAATTTCACAAGCAGCTAACGCATTCAAAGAACTAGGCCACCCAACACGCCTAAATATTTTCTCATTACTGGTTAAAGCAGGCTACAAAGGGCTTCCTGTAGGCCGTTTGCAGGAGTGTTTGCAAGTGCCTAATTCAACCTTGTCCCATCATATAGCCAAACTAACTTCGGTGGGGCTAGTGCAACAGGAAAGGGATGGGAGAGTGTTAAATTGTATTGCTCAGTACCCTAGTCTTAATGCGCTTATCGATTTTTTACAAGACGAATGCTGTGTACACGACCAGACTAAACAAGCTAAGTAGGGCCTAGTCGATATGCAAGGTTTTGTATTGTCCCGCCATAGCCAAGATACTGATCAAGGCATTGAGCTTAGCTACTGGTTGGCCACTGATAATGGCCCAGTGCGATTGCAACAAACGCGACAAGAGTCGGTGTGTTTTTTACCTGAGTGTCAGCAACAAAAAGCCCAAACATTAATAGAGCCTATGGGTTTGTCGGCGTCGACTTGGCGATTTCAGACCTTGGGGCTTAAAACCTTTCAGCATCAACAAGTGGTTGCTCTTTATGTATCAAATCATAAAGTGTTTCAGCAACTCTGCCTGATCTTACATGAGGCAAAAATTAGCCTTATGGAGCAAGATATTCAGCCCCAAGAACGTTATTTAATGGAGCGTTTTATTAGTGCGAGTTTGGCTGTAGATGGTTTGCCTATTAGCGGTGTTTTAACAGATGTTAGGGTTAAATCGAGTCATTTTGTCCCCAAAATAAAAGCTTTGTCCCTAGATATAGAAACCACTATGGACGGCAAAACCATACACAGTATTGCGTTATATGCTATGGACGGCGATACACCCGTAGAGCAAGTTTGGTTACATTGGCCAAGCGGTATGCCCAAGGAGTTAGTTAAATCTTTGCCAGATTATACCCGTGTTTGTAGTAACGAAAGACAACTGTTAAAGCAATTTAGCCAATGGTTACAGGACTATAATCCAGACGCTATCATTGGCTGGGCTTTAGTGCAGTTTGATTTCCAGATTTTATGTGCAAGAGCGCGTGAGCTTGGAGTGCGGCTGCGCTTAGGGCGAGGAGGGGAGGAAATTCGATGGCGCCAAGGCCAAGGCAACCGCCCGGCAAAATTGTATATGCCAGGCAGGGTGGCGTTGGATGGTATTGAAGTCATGCGTTCTGCAACATGGCAATTTGAATCTTTTGCATTAGAAAATGTAGCTCAACAACTTTTGGGCCGTGGTAAAGACATCACTAAGCCACAAGATCGTGGCGAAGAAATTCAGCGCATGTACCGCGAACAGCCAGATTCGTTAGTGCGTTATAACTTAGAAGATTGTCGCTTAGTTTGGGATATTTTTGTAAAGGCCGATTTAATGGCGTTTCTTATTGAGCGTGCAAGGCTTACGGGTTTACCGATGGACAGGGTTGGGGGTTCATCCCAAGCGTTTGACCATTTGTATTTGCCGCGGTTGCATCGGCAAGGCTATGTAGCGCCTGCTTTTTCTTCTGGTCAAGCGGGTGATAGTCCGGGTGGTTTTGTGATGGAATCTAAGCCTGGATTGTATCGTAACGTACTGGTGTTGGACTTTAAGAGCTTGTACCCCAGTATTATACGTAGCTTCAAAGTTGATCCCCTAGGGTTGGTACAGGGCCTAACCGAAGAGGACGCCGTAAGGGGTTATAAGGGGGCCAAATTCAGCCGTGAGCAAAGCATTTTACCAGATATTATTGGTGATTTATGGGCCGCAAGAGATACGGCTAAAGCCAACAATAATACGCCCTTGTCCACCTCTATAAAGATTGTAATGAATTCTTGTTATGGGGTTTTAGGTTCCAGTGTTTGCCGTTTTTATGATCAACGCTTGGCCAGTTCTATTACCTTGCGGGGTCACTTTGTGCTCAATCAGACTAAAGATCTTATCCAGCAAAGCGGCATGCAGGTGATTTATGGCGATACAGATTCTGTGTTTGTATGGTTAGGGGATGACCCACTGGAGCTGGATCAGGTGCAGGCTAAAGGCCATGCTTTAGCCGACACTTTAAATGCATGGTGGACTCGCCATTTAAAACAAGACTTTGGCTTGAAAAGTTATTTGGAAATAGAGTTTGAAACTTATTTTAGTCGCTTTGTGATGCCCACTGTACGAGGGCAAGAAGTAGGCAGCAAGAAGCGTTATGCAGGTGTTACGGTAGCGCCAAATGGCACAACAAAAATGCTGTTTAAAGGCCTAGAACATGTGCGAACAGACTGGACTAAATTGGCCAGGGAGTTACAACAATCACTTTACCATCGAGTGTTTAATGAGCAACCTTATTTAGACCTTATTAAACCTTTATTAGAACAAGTAAGGGCAGGGCAATTGGATCACAAGTTAGTGTACCGTAAGCGGCTGCGTAGGCCATTAATTGATTACCAAAAAAATGTTCCGCCCCATGTACAAGCGGCTCGTAAAGCAGAAGTGTGGCGAGCAAAAAAAAATATGCCGTCGGCATATGCAAAAGGTGGCTGGATAGAGTATGTAATTACTTTAACTGGGCCAGAGCCATTGGAAATGTCCCCTAGCAATTATGATTATGAGCATTATATTGAGCGACAAATAGAGCCGGTAGTGGATGGTATTTTACCATTCTTAAATGATAGTTTTGCCAATATCACAGAGCGTCAGTTGGGGCTTTTTTAAGGCCCTATACTAAAAAAATAATGAGGCGTTTGGGCCCATGTGCACCCATACGTAAAGTTTGCTCTAAGTCGGCACTTCTTGAAGGGCCAGTAATGAAGTTAACGGTGCGAGGAATGCCGTCGTTACGCACCCAATCCCATGCGTCTTCATAACCAGGAACGATGTTATCTTTGTACAATACAGCGCAGTGTATGTCTGGAAACAGGTTTAGGGTTGTAGGGCTGTGAGGGCTTGAACGTAACACCAACGTGCCGGTTTCTGCCACACCACACAAGCTGTTAGTTAAGCTTATTGCGTCGCCTTTGGTGGAAACGCGTATTTCCGTAGTGATGTTCGCCGCGTTCCAGTTTAACGCCACTAACTCTGATTCATTGGCTAGCACTAAGGGTTGTTGCGCTAAGTTTGAATCGCCCATGAGTTTGCTCATGGCTTGGGGGAGTTGTTCTACACTGGTGAGGTCAATGATTTCCGTACCCACTTCTAGGGCCATAGTTTTAAAGTCACCTAGGGCGGCTGAACCTGTAACCTTAGCTCTAGCTGGCTGGATAGTGCGTTTTCTGGAACTCAGTTGTTGTAACAAATGTGTTTGTTGCTGCTCATTTAAAGGGCCACGCTTGAGCCCACTTCGAATACGCCCTAATATTGCTTGTCTGGCAGAGCTCATGGTTGCTTCTCCTGATTTTTCTTGCTCCATTGCTGCATAAAGGTTTTGCCTTCTGGTGCAGGAAGATCTCGCCATAGGGTCCAACCTCGGCCTAAAGGTAGGCTAGAAATGCGATTCTTTGAGCCAGACCAACGCGCCATGAGTGGCATCACGATGCGGGTCATGGCGTGGTATAGCTTAGGACGTTTGGCTAGGGCCGACCAAATTTGAATGCCATAACGGCTAGCGGTAGAACCCTGTCCTTGGTCAAACTGCCGCTCACGCCAAGTACGCATAAGCTTGGGTAGTGGAATACGTACTGGGCATACCGCTTCACATTTGCCACAAAAAGTGGAAGCGTTAGGCAAGTGCCCTGCCTGGTCTATGCCCACCATTTTAGGGGTAAGCACAGATCCCATGGGGCCTGGATAAACCCAACCATAAGCATGACCGCCCACTTGGCTGTATACCGGGCAGTGGTTCATACAGGCGCTGCAACGTATGCACCGCAACATGTCTTGATGTTCGTCGCCCACCATGTCACTGCGGCCGTTGTCTACAAGAACCACGTGGAACTGCTCAGGGCCATCTTGGTCTCCTTCTTGCCGTGGGCCGCTGGAAAGGGTGTTGTATACTGCGCTTTCTTGGCCCGTAGCCGAACGTGATAACAAACGCATGTAAAGGCTAAGGTCTTCTAGAGTAGGCACGCACTTTTCAATACTAGTCACTACAATATGAACCTTGGGTAAGGTTTGAGTGAGATCGCCGTTGCCTTCGTTGGTCACAATCATGGTGCTGCCGGTTTCTGCGACAAAAAAATTGGCCCCAGTAATACCTACATCAGCGGCAACGAAGTGATTACGCATGATGTCACGGGCTTCCTGCATCAGTTCTGCGGGGTCCTCTTTGCGGGGTAAATGGTGTTTTTCTTCAAAAATATCACTCACTTGGGGCAAGTTTAGGTGTATGGCGGGAGCGATAATGTGGCTGGGGTGATCGCCACGTAATTGAAGAATGTATTCGCCTAAATCTGTTTCAATGGGGGTAATACAGTGCTGTTCTAAAAACTCATTGAGGTTGATTTCCTCAGTGACCATGGATTTACCTTTAGTCACGGTTTTTGCATTAACGCTTTTGCAAATGCCTAAAATAGCTTGGCAGGCTTCATCGGGTGTTTGTGCCCAGTGCACATGGCCGCCATTATCGTTTATCTTGGCTTCAAAGGTTTCAAGGTAAAAGTCTAGGTTTTCGATTACTTTGTTCTTAATATCGGCAGCTTGATCGCGCATGGCGTCAAATTCTGGCATACGATCCATGGCTTTTCGACGTTTGCCCGGGAAGCCTGCTTTAAGATTTTTTAAGGCTTTTTGTAAGTTGTCATCGGCTAGGGCAGACTTAGATCGAGCTATAAAATCGGGGCTGTTAATGTGCATATCTATTACGCCTCGTATGCTAGGTCAATGGTGGCAGATTTAAGGGGAGTATTGTTGGCTTCCCCTAAAGCAGGGTGGCTTAACATGTCGGCCAAAAGTTCTACGATATGGCGTGTTTGTAGGTCACTACCTTGGCGCTTGAGTTTTCCGGCCATGTTCATTAGGCAGCCTAAATCTCCGCCAACTAACAGCTGCGCCTTACTTGCCTTTGCATTGGCGGCTTTGTTTTCCACCATGCGGTTAGAAATGTCTGGGTATTTGATACAAAATGTACCTCCAAATCCGCAGCAAGTATCACTGTCTTCCATCTCTTTTAATACCACTTTGGGCATTTGTGATAATAGCTTGCGGGGCTGGCTGTGGATTCCCAACTCACGCAACCCTGCGCAAGAATCGTGGTAGGTGATTTGTGCTTTCAAATCACTGCTGGGAAGTTGGTAATCCATCACGTCTACTAGAAAACTGGTTACTTCATAGGCTTGCTGAGCTAATTGCTCGGCGCCAACATGATCTTGGGTGCCTTTTGCAAAAAGCTCGGGGTACTGATGCAGCATACCGATACATGAACCCGATGGGCCCACTATATAATCGTAACCTTTGAGTGCCGCTATGGTTTGTTGGGCTATTTTTCGTGTGTTATTGCGGTCACCACTGTTAAAAGCAGGTTGGCCACAGCATGTTTGTGCAGAGGGCACCTCTACATGACAGCCTGCAGACTGTAGTAATTTTACCGTAGCAAAGGCAATGCTGGGGCGCATTGCATCTGCTAGACAAGTGACAAATAGCGCTACCCGAGGCTGAGCAATAGTATTACGGCTGGGGTTTAGGTATGGAGAAAGCGACATAATGAACCTGTTACTTGATGCAAAAATACAAACATGATTAGCCATTATGCACTTGCTGGCGGTTAGGCTCTAGTAGGTATGGAAGATATGGGGTAAAGTGATCTGACCAAAGCTGGAATATAAACAATGAACAAGATTGATAAAATCAGTCAAGCCATAGAGGGCGACATTCACCAATGCAGGTGGCTACCGGGTGATAAATTGCCGGGCCAGCTGGCGTTAATGGAGCGTTTTAATGCCTCTCGTACTTGCTTACGGGAAGCTATTGCCGAGCTTGAGGCAAAGGGATTGGTAACCAGTCAACATGGTTCAGGGTGTTATGTGAATAATTTATTCGAACCGCAGTTTTCTGGACCTATGTCTGGTATAGAGTTAGATTCTTCAGTCTTGCAATTGTCGGTGATGGAAATGCGTTTGGTGCTGGAAGGAGAGGCGGCTAAATATGTCTGTGAACGTGCAACAGACAATGAGCTGGCTGCCATTGAGCAAGAATTTAATGTCATGGGTTTGCGTAGTGGCAATACCCTTCAGCGGGCCAAGGCAGACTTAAAATTCCATATGCTAATTGCTGAATCTAGCCATAACCTTTTAGTAGTGTCGTTAAGTCAGCTGTTATATACCCAGTTTTTTAACGCTATTTATGGCACCTTAGACAGTGTTATAACGCTTAATAAGAACGCTCCAGAGCAGTTCACATCTCGAGTTTATGGCCAGCATAGCGCTATCTATAAGGCCATCATGAAGCGCGATGGAAAGGCCGCAAAATTTGCAGCCCAAGAGCATGTGCGTTATTCCATGAGTTTGCTGAAAGAACAGACATTTGATAATTTTGAAAAGCAATAGATTTTAGACTAGGGCGTTGGAGTCGCTTGCCAATGGGCAATGGCGAAGCAACTTTAAAGGGGTGGGTAGAAAGCTTGTTGTTAGTGTTCAATAAAGGTAAAATACGGCTCTCATTTTTTTACCCCCAAGTGGCCTTTGGTAGGGGCCACCACTGAGCAAGGAAACTTCATGCCTGTAATTACTCTTCCTGATGGCAGTCTGCGGTCTTTTGACGCATCTGTATCAATCCATGATATTGCTTTTGATATTGGCCCAGGTCTTGCTAAAGCGGCTATAGCTGGCAAAGTGGCTGGCGAACTAGTGGATACTAGTTATGTAATTACCGAAGATGCAACCCTTGCTATTGTTACTTCTAAAGACGAAGAAGGCTTAGAAATCATTCGTCATTCTTGTGCTCATATGATGGCCCAAGCGGTGCAAGATGAATTTCCTGGCGCACAGGTAACGATTGGCCCTGTGATTGAAGATGGGTTTTTCTACGATTTTGCCTATGAACGTGCATTTACACCTGAAGACCTAATTAAAATTGAAGCGCGCATGAAGGCCTTGGTTAAAGAAAACCTAAAGGTTGAGCGCCGTATTATGAGTAGACCCAACGCCGTTGAGTTTTTCAAAGGCCTTGGCGAAGACTACAAAGTAGAAATCATCGACAGCATTCCAGGTGAAGAAGACTTATCTTTCTACAGCCAAGGTAGCTTTACCGATTTATGCCGTGGTCCACACGTACCATCTACCGGCCATATTAAGTCGTTCAAGTTAATGAAGGTTGCTGGCGCCTATTGGCGTGGCGATTCTAACAACGCTATGCTAACACGTGTTTATGGCACTGCTTGGGCAGATAAAAAAGACCTTAAAGCCTACCTGCATCGCCTAGAAGAAGCCGAAAAACGCGACCATCGCAAGCTCGGTAAAAAATTAGATTTATTCCATACCCAAGAAGAAGCGCCGGGTATGGTGTTTTGGCACCCCAATGGCTGGACTATCTATCAAATCGTTGAGCGATATATGCGTGAGCGTCAGAATGAGGGTGGTTACCAAGAAGTTAAAACCCCGCAGGTAGTGGATCGTAGTCTTTGGGAGCGTTCTGGCCACTGGGATAAATTCTCTGAAATGATGTTTACCACTTCATCGGAAAGCCGCGACTACGCTGTTAAACCCATGAACTGCCCATGCCACATTCAAATTTTTAATCAAGGTTTGAAGAGCTACAAAGAATTACCTATACGCATGGCAGAGTTTGGTTCTTGCCATCGGAATGAACCGTCTGGCACTTTGCACGGCATTATGCGCGTTCGTGCTTTTACTCAAGATGATGGCCACATTTTTTGTTCTGAAAGCCAAATGCAAGACGAAGTGGCGCGGTTTATCGATTTCTTGTATGACGTATACAGAGACTTTGGTTTTGACGATGTCATTCTAAAACTGTCTACCCGTCCAGAGCAGCGTGTAGGATCGGATGAAGTTTGGGATCGAGCAGAAGCGGCTTTGGAAGAAGCACTCAATGCCAAGCAATTACCCTTTGATATTTTGCCGGGCGAAGGTGCTTTTTATGGTCCTAAGATCGAATTTTCTTTGAAGGATTGTTTGGGTCGAATTTGGCAATGTGGCACCATTCAAGTCGACTTTTCTATGCCAGGTCGCCTTGATGCTCAATTTGTAAATGAAGCTGGTGATCGTGAAGTTCCAGTGATGCTTCATCGTGCAACCTTGGGTTCATTTGAACGTTTTTTAGGTATTTTGATTGAAAACTTTGCGGGCGCTATGCCAGCTTGGTTAGCACCCAAACAAGTGTCAATTTTGAATATTACCGACAAACAGGCCCCTTTTTGCCAAGAAGTTGCAGAAAATTTGACAAAAATGGGCTTTAGGGCCTCTGCGGACTTGAGAAACGAAAAGGTAGGCTTTAAAATCCGCGAGCACACAATTCTTAAAGTTCCTTATTTGTTAGTTATTGGCGATAAGGAAGTTGAAACTCAAACGGTCACAGTGCGAACTCGTACCGGTGAAGATTTGGGTAATATGAGCCTAGAAACTTTTGCAGCCCTGCTTAATGCAGACATTGCGAAACTTGGCCGCACTGAAGCGTAATTTAACGCTTCAATTTTTGACTAACGGAGATACCGAAATTAAACGGGAATACAATAAGGGCAAAACAAAACGCCCAACTATAAACGAACATATTGAAGCGACAGAATGTCGTCTCATTGGTGCCGACGGCGAGCAAGTCGGCATTGTGACTGTTGCTGAAGCACTGCAAATGGCAGAAGCCGCTAAGCTGGATCTAGTTCAGATTGCAGCTGATGCTGAGCCTGTAGTCTGTAAAATTATGGATTACGGCAAGCAAGTGTTTGAAGTTAAAAAACAGAAAGCGGCTGCTAAAAAGAAGCAAAAGCAGACGCAAGTGAAAGAAATCAAGTTCCGTCCAGGAACTGATGTAGGAGATTATCAGGTAAAACTACGCAACCTGATCCGTTTCCTAGAGAATGGTGACAAGACGAAAGTAACCTTGCGTTACCGTGGTCGTGAGATGGCACACCAAGAATTGGGTATGGAATTACTCAAGCGTGTAGAGGTCGATTTGGCTGAATACGCTGGAGTAGAGCAGTACCCGAAGATGGAAGGCCGTCAATTGACTATGGTGTTGGCACCAAAGAAAAGAAAGTAGTCCTAAAAAGCTACAATCGGGAGACCGCTTAAGAGTTTAGGTTCTTAATCGCGTCTTCATTAACAATCAACGAATGCGTGGAGTAAATGTAATGCCTAAGATGAAATCTTGCAGCGGTGCTGCAAAACGATTCAAAAAAACTGCTAACGGCTTTAAACACCGTCAGTCCTTCACCAGTCATATTTTGACTAAAAAGAGTACCAAGCGTAAGCGTCATTTACGTGGCACTCTGCAGATTTGTGCTGCAGATAAGCCATTAGTAAAGCGCATGTTGCCGTACATCTAAATAGCCACTGGTAAGGAGAAAGTATAATGTCTCGCGTAAAACGTGGTGTCCAAGCACACCGTCGTCATAAGAAGATCCTCAAGTTAGCCAAGGGCTATTACGGCGCTCGTAGTCGTGTATTCCGTGTTGCTAAGCAAGCAGTAATTAAAGCTGGTCAATATGCCTACCGCGACCGTCGTCAGCGTAAGCGTCAGTTCCGTGCTTTATGGATTGCCCGTATCAACGCTGGTGCGCGTATGAATGGGTTGTCTTACAGCCGTTTAATTTCTGGTTTGAAGAAATCTTCAATCGAGATCGACCGTAAGGTGTTGGCAGACTTAGCCATTCACGATAAAGCGGTATTTACAGCGATCGTAGAGAAGGCTAAAGCGGCACTCGCTTAAGCTGGATCTGGTTAACTAGGCGCTGCCTAGTTAACCTCAGTTCGTAATCCCTATGGGATGCCAACAGGGGAAGAGTGCAAACTCTTCCCCTGTTTTACTATTCAGACAAGCAAAAATAAGATTATTCTTTTTTTTGCTTTTCGCCCACGAAAACCGGCGTAATTTGTGAAATCACTTGATTTTAGTGGGCTCGCATTGACCTTCGGTGAATGGAAAAACATCCGTGTTTTTCTACTATTAGGCTTACAGCTTAATAGTCTAACCGGAGAAGTATATGGAACACCTCAAGCAACTGGTCACCGAAGGCTTAGACGCCGTGGTTCAAGCGGCAGATGAAGCAGCCCTTGATCAAGTTCGGGTTCAGTACTTAGGTAAAAAAGGCGAGCTTACACAACAGCTTAAAAGCCTAGGCAAGTTGTCAGCAGAAGAACGCCCTGCAGCGGGTGCAAAGATCAACGAGGCCAAGCAGCAAGTACAAGACGCCATTACCATAAAACGTACTATGATGGCTGCTAATGCACTAAGCAAACAACTAGCCATAGAAAGCATTGATGTAACACTGCCAGGTCGCGGCCAAACTATTGGTGGTTTGCACCCGGTGACCATGACCATAGAGCGGATTCAAGATTTCTTCGCACAAATTGGCTTTTCTGTGGCTAAAGGCCCAGAGATTGAAGACGACTATCATAACTTTGAAGCCCTTAATATTCCTGCTCATCACCCTGCACGTGCTATGCATGACACGTTTTATTTTGGTGATGGCACTTTACTACGTACCCATACATCAGGCGTACAAGTAAGAACCATGGAAAAACAACAGCCGCCTATTCGTATTATTTGCCCAGGCCGTGTGTATCGTTGCGATTCCGACCAAACCCATTCACCTATGTTCCATCAAGTGGAAGGTTTATTGGTTGATGATAATATTAGTTTTGCAGACCTAAAAGGCATACTACATAACTTCCTAAACGTATTCTTTGAGCGTGATTTGCAAGTGCGTTTTCGTCCTTCATACTTTCCTTTTACCGAACCCTCAATAGAAGTGGATATCGGTTACCAAGGAGAAGATGGTGAACAAAAATGGTTGGAAGTGTTGGGTTGTGGCATGGTTCATCCTAAGGTGTTTGAGCATTCAGGCATCGACACCGAACAATACACTGGCTTTGCTTTTGGAATGGGCGTAGAGCGCCTTGCTATGTTGCGTTATGGCGTTAAAGATTTGCGTATGTTCTTTGAAAATGATCTGCGTTTTTTAGCCCAATTTAGTTAATCTGGTTTGATCGAGAGATAAACATGAAATTTAGTGAACAATGGCTGCGCGATTGGGTTAATCCAGCAATGAGCAGCGATGAATTGATAGCCCAGATTACCTTAGCAGGGCTAGAAGTAGACGGAGTAGAGTCTGCGGCAGGCGAATTTAGTGGCGTGATTGTTGGTGAAATCGTGCACATACAACAACACCCAGATGCAGACAAACTTAGAGTGTGCCAGGTCAGTGATGGCAGTACAGAAACTCAAGTGGTCTGTGGCGCGCCTAATGCTCGTGTAGGCATTAAAGTAGCTTTCGCTACGGTGGGCGCAGTATTGCCGGGCAACTTTAAAATTAAAAAGGCTAAGTTGCGTCAGCAAGAGTCGTTTGGCATGTTATGTTCTGCTGCAGAGCTGGAAATCAGCGAAGAAAACGATGGCATAATGGAACTGGAAGCAGATGCCCCCGTAGGAATAGATGTCCGTGATTACTTAAACCTTAATGACAAGATTATTGACGTAGACCTTACTCCCAATCGAGGCGATTGTTTAAGCATTGCAGGCCTGGCTCGCGAAGTAGGAGTATTAAACAGTGCAGATGTTACAGCTCCTGAATGTACAGAATTAGCGCCCCAAATTGAAGACACATTCCCAGTAAGAGTAAGCGCTCCAGAACATTGCCCACGATTTTTAGGTCGCGTGTTAAATAATATTGATATCACCAAAACCTCACCTTTGTGGCTACAAGAAAAACTGCGTCGCTGTGATGTGCGCAGTGTCGACCCTGTGGTAGACGTCACCAATTACATTTTGCTAGAAATGGGCCAGCCCATGCATGCCTATGATTTGGATAAAGTGAACGGATCTATCATTGTACGAATGGCAAGCCAAGGTGAAACCCTAACCTTATTAGATGGCCAAAGTGTTGAATTAACTAATGAAACCTTGGTGATTGCAGACAACGAAGGGGTGTTGGGCATAGCCGGCATTATGGGTGGTGCAGATACCGGCGTAAACGTAGGTACACATAATGTGTTCTTAGAGGCAGCCTTCTTTAACCCCATTAGTATTGCAGGTAAGGCCCGCAACTACGGTTTGCATACCGATGCATCCCATCGCTTCGAACGCGGCGTAGATTACGATCTACAGCGTAAGGCCATGGACCGTGCCACTATGTTGCTGCAGAGCATTGTGGGTGGTGAAGCAGGCCCTATTGTAGAGCAAGCCTCTGTAGAGCACTTGCCTAGCCTTGCTACTGTTACTTTGCGCAAGGCGCGTTTAGAAGCGCTATTGGCTTACAAAATTGCAGACCAACAAGTGTTAGATATCCTTACCCGCTTAGGGCTTACTTTAGTCTCATCAAATGATGAAGGCTGGAGCTTTACCGCACCGTCTTGGCGCTTTGATATTGCTATAGAAGCCGATTTAGTGGAAGAGGTAGCCCGTGTATTTGGCTACAATAATTTGCCAAGCACTAGCCCTGTGGCTAGCATGGAAATTCCGGCTAAACCAGAAGTTGAACGTTCGTTATCTATATTACGTCGCCACATGGTGAGCCGTGGGTATCAAGAAGCGATTACATACAGCATGGTAGAGCCAGGGTTGTTAGCCAAGTTTGACGACCAAAATAAGCCCGTAGAATTGGTCAATCCTATTTCTGCCGACATGGCCGTAATGCGTACCAGTCTATGGCCTGGGTTAGTTAAATCTTTGCAGCATAACCAAAATCGCCAACAATCCCGAGTGCGTTTGTTTGAAACGGGGCAGCGCTTTATTCCTAGCGATCAAGGCCTACAGCAGCAGGATGTATTCGCCGGCTTAATTTATGGATCACGTGACCCAGAAAGTTGGCATGGTAAAGCTCAAAGTGTGGATTATTTTGATGCAAAAGGCGACCTTGAAACGTTATTAGGCATGAGTGGGCAAGAGTTCTCCTTTGAGGCTGCTCATCACTTAGCGCTACACCCAGGCCAAAGCGCCGTTATTAAGTTAAATGGCGCTCCAGTGGGTTATATGGGCGCTATGCACCCGGGATTAGTGAAAGACCTCGGTTTGTTGGGCCCTGTGTACTTATTTGAAGTGGATTTGGCATCCATTAGTTTAGGTGTTCTTCCTGCTTACCAAAGCTTGTCTAAGTTCCCAGAAATGCGTCGCGACTTGGCTATTGTATTGGACCAGACAATTAGTGTAGCTACAGTGACCCATTATGTAGAATCTAGTGCCGGAGAATGGCTAAATGCGGTGCGATTGTTTGATGTTTATCAAGGCCAAGGCATTGAAAGTGGACAAAAAAGTCTTGCTTTAGGCTTGACGTGGCAGCACCCAGAGCGCACTCTTACTGATGAAGAAGTAAACCAATGGGTTGAACAGGTGGTTGATCACCTGTCTAAACACGCTGGTGCTAGCCTCCGAGGCTAAACAATATCCCGTTAGTTACAGGACCGACGGGGCATTAAGCTTGGTAAGGTTAATAATAATAAATAACCAGCGAGGACCCAGCTATGGGATCACTGACCAAAGCCGACATGGCAGAACGTCTTAGTAGTGAACAAAAGCTTAGTAAACGCGATGCAAAAGACATGGTAGAGGCTTTTTTTGAAGAAGTGTCTTCCAGCCTTATTAATAACGAGCAAGTCAAGTTATCCGGTTTCGGTAATTTCGACTTGCGAGACAAACGATCCAGGCCTGGGCGTAATCCTAAAACCGGTGAAGAAGTGGCTATTTCAGCACGCCGCGTGGTCACCTTTAGGCCCGGCCAAAAACTTAAAGATCGTGTTGAGTCAGAAAACTAATTAGAATAATCAACAGTATCAACAACTTGATTTAATTCTATATTTTCTAGAAATCTCACATCAAGATGCTTCCAAAGCTACAGCGATTCAAGTAATATACCGCCTCTCTTGAGGTTCTTATTGAACTGCATTAAGGGTAATGTCGGGACGTAGCGCAGTTTGGTAGCGCACCTGCCTGGGGGGCAGGGGGTCGTAGGTTCAAATCCTGTCGTCCCGACCAATTTCACTAAGGGCCAAGGCCCTAATCAGTATTAGGCTACATATGGCCCAGCTTTACTTTTACTACTCTTCCATGAATGCCGGTAAATCTACCGCATTGTTACAATCTGCTTATAACTACCAAGAGCGCGGTATGAATCCGTTTATACTGTCGGCTGCCTTAGACGATCGGTATGGCACTGGAAAAGTTACTTCACGAATTGGCCTAGCGGCCGATGCCCAACTGTTTAACGGCACAGATAATCTTTACTCAATTCTTAAAATCAAGCACGAAGACACCCACATTGATTGCATACTAATCGATGAAAGCCAGTTTTTAACTCGTGAGCAAGTAAAGCAATTAACTCAAGTGGTAGATCACCTAAACATCCCCATTCTTTGTTACGGTATTCGTACAGATTTTAGGGGAGAATTATTTCCCGGCAGCCAATATCTATTAGCTTGGGCAGATAAACTAATAGAGCTAAAAACCGTGTGTCATTGCGGACGTAAAGCCACCATGGTAGTGCGTACGGATGCCCATGGCAATGTGATCAAAGACGGTGAGCAGGTAGTGATCGGCGGTAATGACCGCTATCAATCCCTCTGTCGCAGGCACTTTAGTGAAATCATGTGGGGCAATTAATTTATACCTGTGGCTAAGTCTTGTTGCTCTGTATCGGTTGTGTAAATATCTTTAAAGTGACATATGTGAGCTATTGTAAACGCCCAAAGAAGGTCATGCGAGCAGATTCTGACAATGACACATTAGGCTCCGCATTATAAGCCAACACCACCAGCATACGGGTGACGTCGCCTTGTGTTGGGGTTACACGGTGCATGGCATCTCGGCCTCGAAACAGCACTAGATCGCCGGCATTAACGGTAAGCTTGGCACCCTGTGTTTTGTTATCTAAGGCCTCTTGTACGCCTGCAAAGTTCATATCGCCTTGGCTGGAGTCACGTAGGCTTGGAATATACTCAAACTCACCACCTGCCTCTGGGCTTTGAATAAGCAAGGTGATGGCAAAAGATGAGTTGTCAAAATGCCAGCCCAGCTCTTGGCCTTCACTGGCGTAGTGTAGGTTAATGGAAGACAGGGGGTCGGCGTATGGATGAAGCTCATCTTCGCCTAACACAAAGGCCAAAAACTCCTTTAGCGCCTCGGCATCGTATAGGCTGCGCAATGGTGAGTTTGTGTCAATTTGATCGTCGGTTATACACCCTTTAGACGAAGTGACGTTTTGGTTTCGAGTGTGATCTTCGGCATAGTTTGAGTCACTTGGCGTAAGGTACACATTGTGATTAGAAGAGGTATAAAAGGCTAAATGCTGTTTGTTGTTGCCTTCCTTAACAATCGCGTCTAAAGCAGCAGGGGTAAGGAATTTCTTTAGCACTAGGACGCCATTTTGGTCAAAGGACTCTTGGCATTGCCGTTGATAGGAGTCGGTTGCAATGGGGTGATCAGTTTGGTTAATTACTTCTTCAAAATGCATCATTTGTTCTCCAAGTTTTTGTTACTCTGCCGGTAGCGAATTATAATCCCAATCCAGCCATTGCCATCACAGGTTACGGAGTGGGCGTTAGATGCCTCTATCTGCAATAAGTGTTGCGCTGGCACAGTTTGGCTTGTGTCATTAGTCTGGCGGGCATGGCCATTGTAGGTATGAGTAAGAGCGATGTGGGTTGGGCCTTCGGTGCTGTATAGGAAAAACAAATCCCCTGCGAGTGGAATGCTTTGGCGCTGGCTAGTTTGACTGGTGAAGACCTCTGCCGTAACGTCTTTGCGGCGTGTCATGAGGTTAAAGTCTTTGATAGGCCCTTGAGTTAGCTGCGCGTGAATTGCATCCTCACCCTTAAAATGCGCTGCATCTAGGGCTTGGCTTAGGGGCCAAGTTTGCCCCGTAGCGTCGGTCAAGGTCAACCCTTGGCCCGTAAGTAGCAATAAACAGCGGTCGTAGCCCGAGAAATCTGAAAAAACACCATCTTCCGTGACGTCGGCCATGCTTAAACGCCACTTAAAAGTGTCGTCCGTTTGGTGCTTGAGCATTTCTATGGTGGAACCAAGGCCATTGCGCCAGGGCATGGTGGTGAAATCGCTGGGACCAAGTATTTTTGAGCTCATGAAAATTCCCCGGCGATAGCACGATGTTTAACTAATTGACCACCCAGCCAGTAGCAAAGTTCGGCGGGTTTTTGCACGTCCCAACAAACAAAGTCGGCGGCAAAACCCGTTTTTAGTTGGCCGTGGCTGTGGCCTAAGCCTAAGGCTCTAGCACCGTGGCGGGTCACGCCTTGCAATGCTTCTAACGGCGTCAGGCCAAACAAGGTGCAGGCCATACTCATCATTAAACGTAATGACAATACGGGTGCCGAGCCTGGGTTCGCATCACTTGCGACTGCCATAGGTACACCCAACTCGCGTAACCTTTCTATAGGTGGGAGTTTGGTTTCCTTAAGGCAGAAAAAAGCACCTGGAAGGATCACCGCTACGGTGCCCGCTTTGGCCATGGCCACGGCATCTTCATCGCTTAGGTATTCTAAGTGATCGCTAGACAAAGCATTGTATTTTGCGGCTAGGCCAGAACCGCCTAGATCAGACAGCTGCTCTGCATGCAATTTCACAGGTAGATTGTGGGCTTGGGCCGTTTGAAATACGCGTTCTATTTGATCTACGGAAAAAGCGATGCCTTCGCAAAACCCGTCTACGGCATCGGCCAAACCCGCTTGGGCCATGCTTGGAATGATGTCGTTGCAGACTAAATCGATATAGGCATCAGAATCGCCCTGGTATTCTGGAGGTAGGGCGTGGGCCGCAAGGCAGGTGGTGCGCATAGTAACGGCCAGTTCTACGCCTAGCTTACGCGCAACACGCAGCATCTTCTCTTCGTTGGCTCGATCTAGACCATAACCAGACTTAATTTCAACGCAGGTGACGCCGTCTGCCATTAAGGCTTGTAAACGTTTTTTTGCGCTGCCAAACAGCTCTTGTTCCGTGGCATTGCGCGTGTCGGTGACTGTGGAAACGATGCCACCGCCAGCTTTTGCAATGGCTTCATAGCTTTCGCCCTGCAAGCGCATTTCATATTCTTTGCTGCGGTCGCCACCAAACACTAAGTGAGTGTGGCAGTCGATTAATCCCGGGGTGACCCAGCCACCGCCTAGGTCAATCACTTTGGCAGAGTGTTGTGGTAAATCTACGGCAGGGCCGATCCATGCAATGACGCCATTGGAGACAGCAATGGCTGCATTTTCAATGACACCATAGTCTTCGTTAGTCGCCATGGCGGCTGCATGAAATCCCGTAAATACTCGATCATATGTTTGCATTAAAAGTACCCGTTAGGACAATATTAAACAAGGCTTGGCAGTGTTTGTTCTGGCATCATGGCATTGTGACAAGCCGTTGCCAATAAGGCGTTGGCACTGGCAATATCCGCTGCAAAATAACGGTCTTTATCGTAAAACGGCACCTGTGCACGTAATCCAGAACGGGCCTGTTCCAGCAAGGGGCTAGTGGATAGGCCTTTACGGAAATCTAGCCCTTGCACCGCAGATAATAGCTCAACGGCTAAAATGCCCCGAGTGTTTTCGCTCATGTCCCGCAATCGGCGGGCTGCAAAAGTTGCCATAGAAACATGGTCTTCTTGGTTGGCCGAAGTCGGTAAACTATCCACACTGGCTGGGTGAGCAAAGGTCTTGTTTTCACTAGCTAGAGCTGCTGCCGTCACCTGAGCGATCATAAAGCCAGAATTGACGCCGCCATTGTCCACTAAGAAAGGCGGCAGTTGGCTTAACGCCGAGTCGATGAGCAAGGCCATGCGACGCTCAGATAAACTGCCTATTTCGGCAATAGCGATAGCAAGATTGTCTGCCACCATGGCCACAGGTTCGGCATGGAAGTTGCCGCCAGAGATAATATCGCCTTGGTCGGCAAACACTAAGGGGTTATCGGAAACGGCGTTAGACTCAACTTGCAACACCCCAGCAGCATGGCGAATTTGTTCTAAACACGCGCCCATCACCTGGGGCTGGCAGCGCAAGGAATAGGGATCTTGCACCTTGTGGCAATGATCGTGGGAAGCGCCAATTTCACTGGTCTCAGTAAGCAAATATCGGTATGCCTTGGCGGCATCGATTTGGCCTTGGTGGCCACGTACTTGGTGGATGCGCTCATCAAATGGGCTGCGGCTACCAAGGGCAGCTTCTACAGACAAACCACCACACACGGTGGCAGAGGCCCATAGGTCTTCGGCATGAAACAAACCTTGCAAGGCAAATGCGGTAGACGCTTGGGTACCGTTCAACAAGGCAAGGCCTTCTTTAGGGGCAAGGGTAACGGGTTCTAAGCCAGCAATTTTAAGGGCCGCTTGACCAGAGATAATTTCTCCCCGGTAACGGGCTTGGCCTTCGCCTAGCAGTACAGCGCTCATGTGGGCTAGGGGTGCTAAATCGCCCGATGCGCCCACGGAGCCTTTTTCTGGAATGCAGGGAAAGACTTCGGCATTAATTAAAATGATGAGGGCCTCAATAACTTGTAAGCGAATACCAGAAAAGCCACGGGCCAAGCTATTCACCTTAAGGATCATAATTAAGCGTACGGTTGCGTCTTCCATAAACTGACCAATACCCGCCGCATGGGACAGTACAATGGAACGTTGCAGTTCTTCCAAATCTTCCACTTCAATGCGCGTATTGGCCAATAAACCAAAGCCCGTGTTGATGCCGTAAACGGTGCGATCTTCTGCAATCACTTGGTTAACCAGTTGTTGGCTTTTGTGGATTGCAGGAACGGCGTCTTCTGCAAGGGTCACTTGCACGCGACGGCGCGCGGCTTGGCGTAACTGAGATAAGGTAATCTGGCCGGGCTGAATTTCAAATTGATACATAACAGG
>JAQRMV010000006.1:0-3546 GCA_028598985.1 Gammaproteobacteria bacterium | reverse complement strand
TCGTCTGCAATGAGCTCTTTAACTTTGGCATCCGTACGATAAATGTCTTCTTTGTCGCCAGATAGCGCAACCCAGCGGAAAGGGCCCACGCCACGGCAAAACAGCGGGCGAATATAGGCTGGCACAAACCCTGGAAAATCAAAGGCGTTTTCTACACCTTCTTCTAGGGCTACTTGGCGAATATTATTGCCATAATCCACTGTTGGAATGCCTTGTTGGTGGAATGCCAGCATAGCGCGCACATGCACTGCCATAGAAGCCTTGGCAGCTTTACTGGTGGCTGCTGGGTTATCTAAAGCTTGCTGGCGATAGGTATCCCAATCCATGCCTTGCGGTAAATAGCCATTTAGCGGGTCGTGGGCAGAGGTTTGGTCTGTCACTAAATCTGGTTTTACACCACGCTTAACAAGTTCTGGCAAAATGTCAGCCGCGTTACCGTGTAAACCTATCGACTTCGCTTCTCCTGCTTGAGTATAGTGAGCGATACGAGCAAGGGCATCATCAATATCTGTAGCTTGTTCATCTAAATACCGAGTTTGTAAACGAAAATCAATGCGGCTCTGTTGGCATTCAATGTTCAATGAGCAGGCGCCTGCAAGGCTAGCCGCCAGTGGTTGTGCTCCACCCATGCCGCCTAAGCCTGCGGTTAATATCCATCGGCCTTTTAAGTTGCCGCCAAAATGCTGGCGGCCCGCTTCAACAAAGGTTTCGTAGGTACCTTGTACAATGCCTTGGCTGCCAATGTAGATCCAGCTGCCAGCGGTCATCTGGCCATACATAGCAAGGCCTTTGGCATCTAGCTCGTTAAAGTGATCCCAAGTGGCCCAATGGGGCACAAGGTTGGAGTTGGCTATCAATACACGGGGCGCATTACTGTGGGTTTTAAACACGCCAACAGGCTTGCCTGATTGCACCAACAAAGTTTCGTCTTCTTCTAGTTCAGTTAAAGAAGCGACGATTTGATCATAACTAGCCCAGTCTCTTGCGGCACGGCCAATGCCGCCATAAACGACTAACTCTTCTGGGTTTTCTGCGACTTCTGGATCTAAGTTGTTCATCAGCATTCGCAGTGGCGCTTCGGTCATCCAGCTTTTGGTGCTGATGGTGGTTCCGGTGGCGGCGGTTATTTTGCCACGGCGAGTGCGGCGTTCGGCGAGTTGAGAGGCGCTAAGCATGTTTGATCCTTGAATAGTCGACATTACATGTATATACAAGTAAACGAAGATACGCTTATTCTGGCTTCATAGCAAGTGGTTAGGGCCAAACTTCGTTCGGTAAGTAGTATAAAGATTAGAGGCTACTTTGGTCCAAAATGACCAAACAACTGGAACAGGTGACCAGGCGACAGAAGTCTTGCGCTGGTGACAATTTGCTTGCCACTCCATGTGCGACGTTTGATTTGCAAGCATGCTTGATGGGTGGAAATATTCAACATGTTGGCCTCACTAACGTTGGCACTCACGGCTTCCACTAAGTGTTCACCTTCGCTGATTGGGGCAACCTTGTTAAGATACACGTAGGGGGTTAGCTGGCTAAAGTCTTGTTGGTCATAGTCGGGCGCCAGCTGAGCGTTAACGATTCGTTCTTCTAATTGGATAGGAGTGTCGTTTTCCAAATGAATAATTATCGATTCAAATATCTTCTCACCGGTACGAACACCAAGGCGCAAGGCTTGGTCAGAATTAGATTTAACTGATTGTAAACTAACAATATTAACGCTGTGCTTATTGCCTCGATCAGCGATTTCTTGAGCGATGTTATGCACTTCAAAAAGAGCGGAATGAGATTTCTTGTGGGCAACAAAAGTTCCAACACCTTGCTGTCGACTTAACACGCCATCGGCTGTTAATTCTCGTAAGGCTCGGTTTACTGTCATGCGACTCACACCTAAGGCTCGTACTATTTCAGACTCAGAAGGTAAGCGCTGTTCAGGCATCCAAATTGCGTTAGCGATGTTATTCACTATGGCACTTTTAAGGCGTGCATATATGGGTGCACTTGATGCGGGTAATGCGTCAATCAAGTTTTGTGTGACCGTGGAAAGTTGTTTTTTCAAGTTGAGTCCTGTGTCCAGTTTAGGCGCATTGACGGGCATAGGTGAAGATCTTGATGGAGTATACAACCTTGACTTGACTATGCCAATTCCTGTATTGTCTATACAAGTTATCTTATCAAAATAAACTGAGTGTATGAAATGATGCAAACCTACTTCGCTAAACAAGCTTTAACGGCAGATGGCTGGGCTGAAAACGTTAAGATCAGCATTGAAGCGGGCGTGATAAAAGACATTCAAGCTAATCAAAATGGTGATGGTTGCATTCAGTTAACTGGCCCAGTATTACCGGGTATGGTTAACCTTCATTCCCATGCATTTCAGCGTGCCATGGCAGGTTTAGCCGAAGTTTGTTTAGACCCAAAAGACAGCTTTTGGAGTTGGCGCGATTTAATGTATGGACTAGTGGCTAAATTGAGCCCAGAGCAAGTGGGTGAAATTGCTACTTATCTGTATATAGAAATGCTTAAAGCGGGTTACACGCAAGTGGCCGAGTTTCATTATTTGCATCACCAGCAATCGGGTCAGGCCTATGCCAACCCTGCTGAAATGGCTATGCAAGTAAGGCAAGCTGCTGTGACGACTGGCATTGGTCAAACATTGTTGCCAGTGCTATACAGTCACTCAGGTTTCGGAGGTCAAGCGCCTAATGCAGGCCAAGCGCGATTTATTCATGATGTTGATGCTTATTTGCGCTTACAGGATCAGTTAGGTCAAACCATTACCGACCCACAGCGTCATAACCAAGGTTTGTGTTTCCACTCATTGCGAGCGGTCACAAAAACCCAAATGGATGCGGTGCTTAGCAGCTTGCCACAGGACTGGCCGGTACATATTCATATTGCCGAGCAAATGAAGGAAGTGAATGACTGTTTAGCTTGGAGTGGTCAACGTCCCGTTGAGTGGCTAGCCAACCAAGTGGGATTTGACTCGCGTTGGTGTTTAATCCACGCCACCCATGTTAATGAACAAGAGGTTGCGACCATAGCAAAAAGCCAAGCTGTTGTGGGTCTATGCCCAAGTACAGAAGCAAACTTGGGCGATGGTATATTCCCCATTACAGATTTGGTATCACAGGGCGGTCGTTTGGGCATTGGTTCCGATAGCCATGTGTGTGTATCCGTGGCAGAAGAATTACGCATATTAGAATATGGCCAGCGTTTACGCGACGAACAGCGCAACCGCGTTTATAGCGCCGAACAGCCAAGTGTGGGTGACTACCTGTATCAAGCCAGCGCGGCAGGCGGTAATTCAGCCTGTAACATTGAAGCGGGCTTACAAGTTGGCGCCCGCGCCGATTTTATTACCCTAGATATTAGCCACCCGTTATTGGCCAGTGCCAAACCTGAGCAGCTGATTAACCGCTGGACCTTTGGTATTAATCATAATCCAGTTAAGGATGTGTTTGTTGCTGGTGAGCAGGTAGTGGCTGCAGGTTTCCATAAACTTGAAGCTAGTGCTTCTAGTGCTTTGGCCACTAGCCTAAAACAATT
>JAQRMV010000059.1 GCA_028598985.1 Gammaproteobacteria bacterium | reverse complement strand
AGCAGGCACAAAAAACCCGCATTAGATCACTCTAAGGCGGGTTTTTTAAGGCATTAAGCGAGTGCTTAGTGAACCTTAATGGTAGTGAAAGAACCGCCTTTCACTTCTTGCTCTTTGTAAGAACCAGCAGGGTCACCAACAGCATCAAACTCTACGTTAGTAGCGCCTTCGTAGTTAACCTGACCACCGTCTGCCAAGATCTGTAGGCCTTTAGCCAATTCACCAGGAAGGATGATTTCACCAGGAGCGTTAGCAACATTACTGATATTAGCAACAATGCCAGCACGGTCTGCAGAACCAGCAGCTTGCATGGCTAGAGCCAACAATGCGCCCGCATCGTAAGATTGAGCCGCGTAAGGAGCAGAACCGTCTAGGCCAGCTGCTGCAGCAACTTCTGCAAACATTGCAGCGCCTGCAGACTCAGATCCAGGAAGTGTACCAAAAGTACCTTCAATGCCACCGTCTACGTCTAGTAGAGAGTCACCAATCATACCATCAGCTAGGATAAAGCGAGTAAATGAATCTGAATCTAAAGCAGATTGAATGATACCGCGACCACCTTGGTCTAGGTAACCCAATACAACTAGTTCAGACGCACCAGAAGCAGACAAAGCACCCACTTCAGCAGAATAATCTGCCTTGCCGTCTTCGTGAGCCGCTTCAATAGTGATAGAACCACCCACAGCGCGGTATGCAGTAGAGAATGCGTCAGCTAGGCCTTTGCCGTAGTCGTTGTTGGTGTAAGTTACAGCAACAGTGTCAATACCACGGGCCATAACGATGTCTGCCAATACAATGCCCTGACGTGCGTCAGAAGGTGCTGTACGGAAAAACACACCGTTGTCTTCAATGCTAGTAAGGCCTGGAGAAGTAGCCGATGGAGAGATCATAGCAACGCCGTTTGGCGCGCCTACGTTCTTGGCGATGGCACCGGTAACACCAGAACAGTCAGCACCCATAATGGCGACAACATTGTCTGAGTTTACCAAGCGTTCAGCAGCAGCAGTAGCAGCAGCAGCATCAGTACATGTAGAATCGCCTCGTAGCGCTTCAATAGTACGGCCGCCTAAAAGGTTACCAGACTTGGAAGCTTCTGCGAAAGCTAGCTCGGCAGAGCTGGCCATAGCCGGAGTAAGAGATTCAATTGGCCCTGTGAAGCCTAGAATCACACCCACTTTAATGGTTTCACTAAGAGCAACAGCTTTCGCTTCTTCAGCTTTTTTATCTGTCACTTTCATAAAAATAAAGACAATAAGAGCAACTACTACTACCGCCGCTAATATCTTTTTAGTCGAATTTTGCATTTACCTAATCCTCTAGGAATTTTATATTTATAATGTTGGCGTGGGCCACTCACAACAAATGAGTTGAGTTTGCCATAGCAGTTGTAAGCTAATTTGCAGAACAAAGCTACTACCAATCGTACAGCCTATATGCCGCAGCGAAGCACGCAGTATATCCGCTACCTATGGGAGAGTTCAAACCCTAATTGCGATATAGTCTTATAAATAGTCATATTTTTAATCAATTGGCTGTTTTTTGGTCCTTTAAAACCGCTTTTGCCTAGACACACTAACGCACCGCGGCTATTCTTCTATACATCGTTGTAACGCTATTACCTTGTTATAATAATTCAACATTCTTACACCATATAAAGAGACTCCCATGCCTATCCGTATTCCAGATGCTTTACCTGCTACTAGTGTGCTGCAACAGGAAAACGTGTTTGTAATGACAGAGACCCGCGCACTTAATCAAGACATTCGCCCGCTTAAGGTGATTATTCTTAATTTAATGCCCAAGAAGATTGAGACCGAAAATCAGATCATGCGCCTGCTGTCTAACTCATCCTTGCAGGTAGACATAGAACTATTACGGGTAGACAACCGCTCTAGCAAAAATACTCCGTCGGAGCATCTTAATAGCTTTTATCGTAGCTTTGAGCAAATCAAACACCATAATTATGATGGCTTAATCATTACCGGCGCCCCTTTAGGTTTGGTGGCGTTTGAAGACGTGGTTTATTGGCCCCAAGTAGACGAAATTATTCAGTGGTCTCGCACCCACGTGACCTCTACTCTGTTTTTATGTTGGGCTGCGCAAGCCGGTTTGAAGTCTTTGTATGACTTACCCAAACAAACCCGCACCCAAAAATTGTCTGGTGTTTATCAACAAACAGTGAACCCGGGACACGATGCATTAACGCGGGGTTTTGACGATCAGTTTTTAGCGCCGCAATCACGCACTGCAGATTTTCCAGTGGATTACATTAAGGCCAATACAGACCTTATTATTCTAGCCCAATCTGATGCCACCGGTGCTTATTTAATGACCAGTGAAGACCGTCGCCAAGTGTATATTACAGGCCACCCTGAATATAGTGCTCACACCCTAGCAGACGAATACCACCGTGACCAAGCAGCAGGACTAAACCCTATGCTGCCTATTAACTACTTCCCAAATGATGACGCTAGTGCTACCCCTAAAGCATCATGGCGTAGCCATGGTTATTTGTTCTTTAGCAATTGGTTGAACTATTGCGTGTATCAAGCCACACCATTTAATTTAGAAGAAATGAAGCCTACTTTAGATTAGCGGCTATGCACAATTAACCACTATGTGCCGACCTTGGCGGCAATGTGTTGCTCGAAAGGTTTTATATCACCCAAGTGTTCCATGACCCATTGTGGATTATGGTAGGTCTGTAAGTAACGATCACCGCCATCACACAATAAGGTCACAATAGAGCCTTTAATGCCCTGCTGTTGCATGTGTTGTGCCACATGCATCACACCCCATAAGTTAGTGCCCGTAGAAGGGCCCGCCTTACGGCCGGCGATTTGTTCTAGCCATACCATAGCAGCCACACTAGCAAGATCTGGCACAACTAACATTTCATCAATTACGTTGGGCATAAACGAAGCTTCTACTTGAGGGCGGCCTATGCCCTCTATACGGCTGCTTACACCGGTGGTAAGTGTAGAATCTTGCTGCATATAACTTGGATAGAATGCAGAGTTTTCTGGGTCTACCACCCACAAATTAGTATCAAAACCCATATAACGGATATAACGACCTAAAGTGGCCGACGTACCCCCCGTGCCTGCGCTCATGACTACAGCATGGGGTATAGGATGTGGCTCGTTAGCCATTTGTTTAAAGATGCTTTCGGCAATATTGTTGTTACCCCGCCAGTCTGTGGCCCTTTCGGCGTGCATAAATTGATCCATAAAATAACCATTACACTCCTGTGCCACCTTTACTGCGGTATCGTGCATCTGGGTCGCACAATCAACAAAATGGCAACGGCCACCAAAACGCTCTATCTGAGCAATTTTTTGAGCCGATGTAGAGCGTGGCATAACCGCAATAAATGGCACCCCGATCAGCTTAGCAAAGTAGGCTTCTGATACCGCGGTACTACCTGATGATGCCTCCACTACCGTGGTATGGGCATCAATCTTTCCATTGCACAATGCATATAAAAACAAAGAACGGGCAAGCCTATGTTTTAAGCTACCTGTAGGGTGGGTGCTTTCATCTTTTAAATATACGTTAATGTCCTCAAAGTTTGGCAGTGAGAGCTTTATTAAGTGGGTGTCTGCCGAACGTTGATAATCTGCGTTTATTGCGGCTAAAGCGCCTTTAATCCAGTGTCTCATTAAGTGCTCCCAATTTGGTGTGGGTGTTTAAAGTATGTCGATGCGGCCGTCTTGTATGGCTCGTGCTGTTTTACTCATTTTTAATTCTCGCCAAGAAACATAAGCACCACTAGTGCAGATGATGGCAATACCCAACCATACGTATAGGTCTGGGAAAAAGCCAAATGCAAAATAACTAATGCCTGTAGCGGCCACAATTTCAAAGTAATTAAAGGGGCTCAGCTGAGAAGCAGTTGCATACTCACATGCCATAATGATGAGGTAGTGCCCCATCGCCGCAAACAACCCCATACTGGCCATCATCACCAAGCCCGTTAAATCGGGTGTTTGCCACACACTAGTCACCAATGGAGTGAGCACCACAACCCCACCCACAGCGGTATAGAACAAGGTTAATAGTGGCGGCGCCGTTGCGCTTAATTTGCGCGTAAGCATAATATAGAGCGCATACCCCACACCCGCCACTAAGGCCCACAATATAGTCGGCGAAAAACTGTCGGTGGTAGGCCGTAACATCACCACTACACCTATAAACCCCACCACAACCGCAGCACCTCTATATAGATCAAATGATTCGCCTAACCAAATAGGCGCCACCACAGCTACAATGAGCGGTGAAATAAACAATAAAGTAAGCGCCGTAGGAATGGGGTTGTCTTTAATTGCAAAAAAGAACGCCACAGTAGTCATGGTTAACATTAAACTACGCAATAACTGATAAATAGGCTGAGGTGGCATACGCCACCAAACAATACCCTTCAATGTGAGCAAAGGTAACATCCATAATCCATGGAATACAAACCGCGCCCACGTGACTTGTAGCACCGCATAATCTGCCGCTAAAAGTTTAGCGAATAAATCTAACACTGGCACCAAGATCATGGCCAATAGCATTAAGCCCATGCCAATGAGCGGGTTTTGTTTATGGTTTTGCACCAGCATTCCTTGTTAATACCGTCAAAGGTCACTTTATCCCAAGTTTTTTGCCTTGCATAGCGCTTTGATGGAGATATAAAATGAAACTCCTCTGTTCATTTTATATCCTAGTGGAAACCACCTATGCCATTAATCACTGTAGAATTATTTGAAGGCCGCTCGGTCGAACAAAAGCGTCAAATAGTAGAAGGCCTTACTAAAACCATGTGCGACATCACGGGAGGTAATCCTAGTGCGGTACAAGTAATGATTAGAGACGTACCTAAAACAAATTGGGGGTTTGGTGGTGAATTATGCAGCGATTTATTTCCAGGCAAATAACCCATGGCGACTCAACTTCTACGTTATTTATCCATCCTCTGTGTAGGCCTTATTTGGTCTTTGCCTAGTATTGCTGCCGACCATTTTAATATTTTACTCTACCATCACATCAGCTCTACCACGCCTCGCTCTACGTCACTTTCTGCACAGGAGTTTGAAGGTCATTTAAAATACCTCCAAGAAAATAATTACCACGTTATAGACTTAGCAGTAGCCATAGACGCAGTTCAAAAAAACCAACCTTTACCTAATAAATCTGTAGTGATTACCTTTGATGACGCATGGCGTGACATTTATCTACAAGGTGTGCCGCTATTAAACAAATACGGTTACCCTTTTACCGTGTTCGTGAACACCGACCCTATAGACCAAAAAAATCGCCATGCAATGACGTGGGATATGCTGCGAGACTTAAAAAGCCAGGGTGTTAATTTGGCTAATCACACTAGAGACCATGATTATTTGGTTCGTAAACCTCGGTACGATGAGCAATGGCTTGCCAATACGCTTGCCAACATCACCTACGCTCAACAACGCTTAACGGACGAACTGGGCCCCGTACCCAAATGGTTGGCCTACCCCTTTGGCGAATATAACAACTCCCTAAAAAATGCCTTAAAAGAACGCGGTTACATTGCCTTTGGACAGCAATCTGGTGGTGTTGCCCAATTTTCAGACTGGCAGGCATTACCACGCTTCCCAGCCGCGGGGCCCTACAGTAATTTAAAAACCCTTAAAACAAAGCTTGCTTCACAGCCTTTTCCTGCCAACTATGCAGCCTTTAAAAACCCGGTTATTCGGGTAGATCAGGGTGGCAACAGCCAACCTCTACTTGGAGTGGAGCTAACCACAGCACAGAGATTAGGTGTAAGGCAGCAATTATCTTGTTTTATTGTGGGTGAGCGTGAAACACCCGTCTGGCAAGACAAAATGCACTTTACTGTGAGTGCTAGCAAGGCCTTAGGTAAAGGTAGAAATCGTTACAATTGTACAGCTCCCATCTGGGGACAAAAGAATTATTACTGGTTATCTCATCAATGGCTGATTTATGGTGGCGAAGCTGCACCTAAGGAATAGTTAACTTTGGCCGCAGGCTAATATCGTAACCTTGTTCTTGGGTGTTTTTTTGCATCTTGGCGGTTGGGATTAATGCCGCATCTTGCACTACTTCCATGCCGGTTAAACCCAATTCAAACTGCAAGGCAGCAAGTTCTGGTGCTGCCATCGCCTTACTTAATCCTTGACGTAATTTTGCAATGGTCTCAGCACTGGTGGCCATACTGGTGACCCATGCATGGCCTTGGGTGTCATCGGTTTTACCAATACTGCGCAACCCAGCTAACAACTGTGGTTGGTGCTTAGTAACAAAGTGGTGACTAATACAATCAATGGCTGCCAAATCAACCTTACCCTGTTGCAGCCAAGCTAAACTCTGGGCATGGGATCCAGAAACGGCATAACTTGCCACCATATCTTCTAGGGCAAGGCCCGTTTGCATAAAACTATGGTTTAAAATACCGTAACCCGATTGCGAGTCGGAACCATTGATGGCCACCTTGGCACCGCGTAAGTCAGTCAAGGCATAGGTGGTCGATTTTTCGGGCACCATTAATAAGCTGCAATAACGACTGCCTTTTTGTAACCGGGTAGAAAACATAGGACTAGCCACATATTGTACCTGACCTTGTAATTGGTCAATCAACGGCAAGCTGCAAATCTGGCTAACCAATAGTTGGGGCTGACGCCAATGTGCCAAATAGTCTTCTGGCCAACATAGTTGATTAGGTATGTGCTCAATACCCTCTGCTTTAAGATAAGGCACCACCGCTTGCCACCATGCTTGCCACAAAGGCAGTAATGCAGGCTGATTGTACATGGCAAAAGATACGGACATGGAACGGCTCAAAAAAGCGTCACTCTAACCCATGAAGGCGGCAGAGTCACTAGGGTCGACGCTAGGGTTGCGTTGTTGCTTTTTGAGCATTAAACAGACCGCTAAAACCGTAGCTTAGCGATAGAAAATAATGGTTCCCACGCAGAGCATGGGAACTAGGTTGGACCGCGTTATGGTTCCCACGCAGAGCATGGGAACTAGGTTGGGCCGTGTTATGGTTCCCACGCAGAGCATGGGAACTAGATTAGACCGCGTTCTGGTTCCCATGCTCTGCGTGGGAACCCGGTAGCTTAATACCTAATTTACTGGCCTTTTTACTGGCCTTTAGCCGCAATGATATTGGCAACGTTTACTACGTTTTCAGCCATACGAGCCGAAGCAGCATCAATCATCTTACCATCTAGTTGTGCAGCGCCTAAACCTTTAGCATGCGCATCTTCCAAAGCAGCCAAAATACCTTTAGCACGGTTCAACTCAGCTTCTGGTGGAGAGAACACTTCGTTCGCCAATGCGATTTGAGATGGATGAATAGCCCACTTACCTTCTAAACCAAGAGCAGCAGCACGTTTTGCAGCCAAAATGTAAGAATCTGGGTCACTAAAGTCGCCGAAAGGTCCGTCGATGGCACGTAAGCCATAAGCACGACAAGCCACGGTCATACGCGAAAGGGCCGCATGCCACTGATCACCTGGGTAATCTGGATTTAAACCGCCGATAACCACAGTACGGGCACGGTTACTTGCGGCGTAATCCGCCACACCAAAGTGCATAGCTTCTAAGCGCGGGCTAGCTTGAGCAATGGCTTCTACATTTGCCATGCCTAAGGCAGTTTCAATCAATGCTTCTAAACCAATTTTATGGGTAAACCCTTTGGCTTGTTCAATTTGGTTACACATGGCTTCAACCATATATAAGTCAGCTGGAACACCAACCTTGGGTACCAATATGGTATCTAGATGCTGTCCAGCTTGCTCCAAAATTTCTACCACGTCGCGATACATGTAATGAGTATCTAGGCCGTTAATACGAATACAAATGGTTTTACCTTTGGCTTTCCAATCAATATCGTTCAACGCTTCAATAATATTTTTACGGGCGACAATTTTGTCTGACGGTGCCACGGCATCTTCTAAATCCAAGAACACGTAGTCTGCTGCACTGTCTGCGGCTTTTTCGATCATGCTTGGGTTTGAACCAGGCACAGCAAGTTCACTACGCTGAAGACGGGTTTTTACGGGCTGGTGATTAGTATGACTCATGGCATTACCTTAGTTTTTATATTGAGAAAGCAGTTGGGCTTAAATTAAACTGGAGCCACTATAACGAGGTTAAGCAAACAAGGTCAATCGCCTAACTGGCCACACTTACACAGGAAAACATCGAGTATTTTTTATACATATTTCCTAATACTAGGAAACAAAGCTGCGCTTTTATTAATTAAACCAATAAATACAAAAGGTTATAATATTTCTTTAAATCAAAAAAAAGATCGATAGAGACAAGTGGATGGCACTCAGAAATTCACTCCCTGTCTTCCAATGCGACTTAAATGTCGCATTTTGAATGTTTTATTGATGTGTATAATGGGCCATCCTAAACATCAAATCAGAAATTTATTTCCTATACTGCATAATTGGCAGCCTTTTATCCACATCAAAACAGAGCACTGGCCCGTTAAAGCTTGTCTTTGCGAGGTAATCGGCGCAAAAGGCTAGACGTGTCCCAACGGTGGCCACCATGGGCTTGCACTTGTTCATAAAACCCATCCACCATCTGAGTTACTGGTAATTCTGAACCGTTGCCCTGGGCTTCTGCTAAACAAATCGCTAAATCTTTACGCATCCAATCTACTGCAAAACCAAATTCAAACTCATCATCTACCATGGTGTCGCCACGGTTTTGCATTTGCCATGAACCCGCGGCACCGGCGCCTATAGCACCCAATGCTTGCTTGGCATCTAAACCAGAATTTATTGCAAAGGCCACTCCTTCAGCAAGGCCTTGCACTAAGCCTGCAATACAAATTTGATTTACCATCTTAGTGAGCTGGCCATTACCCACAGGGCCTAAATGAGCTGAGGTTTTTGCATAGGCCTGCATGATGTGTGCTGCGGCTTGATAATTTTCTTCACTACCGCCACACATAATAGCCAAAGCTCCATTTTCTGCACCTGCTTGCCCGCCCGATACGGGCGCATCCACAAACCCAACGCCCTGCGCTGCTGCAATCACCGCAATTTCCCGAGCCACCTGTGCCGAAGCCGTAGTGTGATCGATCAATATAGCACCGGCAGACATGCCAGCTAATACACCATGGTCACCATAAACAACACTACGCAAATCGTCATCGTTGCCAACACAGGTAAATACAAAGTCGGCTTCAAAGGCTGCTTCAAAAGGTGATATAGTTCCCCTACCCCCGTGCTGGGCCTGCCATGCTTGGGCTTTTTCCACAGTGCGATTATACACAGACACTTGATGTCCTTGCGCCGCAAGATGCCCTGCCATGGGATAACCCATAACACCCAAACCAATAAATGCAACATTACTCATATCTAAGCCTTTATAGTGATAATATGCGTCCATTAAAGGCCATACTAGAACCTAAAACAAGCCTAATAATGAAGTTCTACTGCGCCTCTTAGGTGACGCGTATAAAGCCACTCATGCCGCGCCTTTTGAGGCATAAAAAATGCGCTTGCGTTAGTCTTTTACGCAAGGCAAAATGCCGACCATAACAATACAATTGAGAGTTAATACACCATGTCCTTACGCTTAGGCATAGACACGGGTGGCACTTATACAGATGCCGTCATCATCAACCAACGTAATGAAGTTTTGGTGGCCGTAAAAAGCCTAACCACACGACATGATTTATCGATTGGTATTGGTGAATCAATTGGCAAATTGGGTGCAGCGTTGTTAACAGACGTAGAAATGGTGTCTTTATCAACCACCCTCACTACCAATGCCGTTGTTGAAGGTAATGGTGCTCCAGTGTGTGCGTTGATTGCTGGACTTAACGAATCTCAAGTAAAAAAGAGCGGTTTGAGCGACATAATAGATGATGGCTTAATCATCCGTTTAGGGGGTGGCCATGACGCCTCTGGCCGGCAAGTTATGCCGTTAGACATTGAAACCGCCACGGCAGCGATACTGGCCAACAAAGACAAGGTATCGGCCTTTTCCGTGTCAGCTCAGTTTGGTGTACGTAATCCAAGCCATGAAATTCAGCTACAAAACTTAGTCACAGAACTTACTCAAATGCCCGTAACCTGTGGCCATGAACTCGCCACCAGCCTGGGTGCTCCACGACGAGCTTTAACGGCCACGCTTAATGCCAGAATGATTCCCTTTATTCAGGACCTTATTCAAGCTGTACAGAATATTTTAATAGAGCTCAATATTAAAGCCCCCTTGATGATTGTAAAGGGTGATGGTTCTATTGTTAACGCAGAAACAGCCCTAGTTCATCCTGTCACCACCATATTATCTGGCCCAGCGGCTAGCGTTATAGGTGCCTGTGCTCTTTCTGGCAGCCGTAACGCTATTATTGCCGATATGGGTGGTACCACCACCGATATTGCTATCGTCACCGATGGCCAACCAGAACTCGCCAGTGAAGGGGCTCGGGTAGGCGATTGGCAGCCTATGGTAGAAACCGTTAAAGTATATTCCATTGGGTTAGGTGGCGACAGTGAAGTGCGTTTTTTTGGGGGGAGTATTGCCCTTGGGCCACGTCGCGTAGTGCCTATGAGCTTATTGGCTCACCAATATCCAGACGTATTGAAGCGTATGCAAGCCCATTTGGACGATACGCCTACACCCCGTCACAACCGTTTTGTGACTCGACTAGAACGTAACCAAGCCTTGCTTAATCAACTCACGCCAATTGAGCTACAAGCCTGGGAAATGCTTGAACATGGCCCCGTTGAAATGGAGACCTTAGTCTTTAAGAGCCAAGACCTTGCAAAAGCAATGGCTCGACTAGAACGTCGCGGCATGGCCATATACTCTGGTTTCACACCTTCTGATGCAGCCCATGTTTTAGGCAGCAGTCATCACTGGAGTGTAGAAGGCGCCAAGCTTGCAGCCCAGATTTGGGCGCGCCAAATGCGTCACCTCTACGGCCTAGGTAGCTGGGAAAAAGGCAACGCTATAGAACCTGCAGAGCGAGTTTTTACCTTAATGAATGACGCCATTTGCCAAACTTTATTAGAAGCCGGTTTACATCAAGAAAATCTTCTCAATGAAGCACGCTCGCGGCACTTAGCAGAACTTATGGGTAAACTCATCCTAAAAAATGGTAATAAAGACGACCACAATGCCTTGTTTGGTATTAACTTTGGCAAAAGCCATCCATTGGTCGCCGTGGGTGCCCCAGCACAAACTTACTATCCACAAGTGGCAAAGAGCCTTAATTTAGAACTCACCCTGCCTCAGTATGGCCACGTGGCCAATGCCGTGGGCGCGGTTATGGGGAGTGTGGTACAGCGTTCGGAAATTATAATCACTCAACCAGACCAAGGGATTTTCCGTGTATTTCATGGAAAGATGCCCTTTGATTGTACAAATCTAGAAGACGCATTTAGTCAGGCAGAAAGTATTGTACGCCAACAAGCCACTCAATTGGCTTTGTCTGCGGGTGCTTCCGAAGTAGAAGTACGGATCCGCCACGACAATAAACACGTGGTATCGGAACTGGATGGTGAGTTATTTGTTGAAGCCAAAATTTGTGCTATCGCTACCGGTAAACCTGCATTGGATATAACCGTGAAGAGTTAGTTCTAGGTTATCAAATTTAGGCATTCTTAGGCATTAAAGCAGAGGCAAACTGTTCGCCTCGTTCAAGCCATTGAGCAAGATCTTTATCTTCTGCTAGACCTTCACCGGCAACCATGACCCAGCCTTTCATAGGTCGTCCAGTAAAATCGAACTCGGCAGCATACGGTAAGGTTAAGGCATATTCGTAATTTGGTGGCCCCACCCTTACCACCATACCATCACCCATAATACCGACACACATATTGCCAGAAATCATAAACCCCATGCCGCCAAACATTTTCTTTTGTGTCACATAGGGGTGATCTTGCAATAACTCGCTTACCCTTTGGGCTAAACCTTCATCAAAAGCCATTATTTAAACAAGCTTTCGCCAAGCTGATCTATACATTGCTTGGCTTTGAATAAGCTTAATTCATGGCCACCCTCTACACTGTGGGACTGATCTGCACGAATAAAGTGATGTTCTTTGCCGTCCTTACGAATCCAGCCTTGTACTCGGAAGCTAGCCCCTTCTTTTAGAGGCTGTGTTTCAATGCTAAACCCATTGTGTTGTGAGTGCTGGCTTTGCTTTGAACCTTTAGCGGACACTTCTTCAACAGGTCGAAATAAAAATTCTTTAATATTAGATAGTAAACCCATGACTTAAATCGCCTTGATGATGATATTGATTAGCGTATTATTTTAATGCATACCATCACTAAATTTAAGGCATGAAAGTGAATAAAGCTACCCTTCGTAAAATCGATTATAAAAAAGAGCTCGCAAGTTTCTACAAGGTGAGCCCTAAACACATAGGTTTTATAGAAATCCCCGATATGCAGTTTTTGATGATAGACGGCATAGGCAACCCAAATGATGAAGCCACTTTTGGCGCCGCCATAGAAGCCTTATATGGCATGGCATACACCATAAAGTTTATGCTCAAAAAGAGTATAAAACCATTCGACAGTGTGGTGATGCCTTTAGAAGCTTTGTATTGGGCTGATGACCCTAGTGCTTTTGTAGAAAAGCGTTATGCCGAGTGGCACTGGACACTCATGATTATGCAGCCACCTAGGGTGACTGCCGATGACTTTGCTGCAGCCAAACAACAGCTTAAGGCAAAAAAGGATCCAGTATCATTAGATCTGTGCCGGCTAGACCATTATACCGAAGGGAAATGTGCGCAAATACAGCATTTAGGCCCTTATAATGAAGAAGGCCCAACGGTAGAAAAGCTCCATAAGAGTATTATTGCAGAAGGCTACCAACTGACAGGAAAGCATCACGAAATTTATTTAAGCGACCCGCGCCGAACGGCGTCAGAAAAGCTAAAAACCATTATTCGTATGCCTTATTCTACACAATAAAACAAAAAGCAGTCTTCTCCAATATGAGATGAGCCTGAAAAGTTAGGAAGTCATTCCACTATAAAATGAGCCTGAAGTAATTATTTAAGTCGTTCATGATCAACGGATGAAAACGATCATGAGCCTAGA
>JAQRMV010000058.1 GCA_028598985.1 Gammaproteobacteria bacterium | reverse complement strand
GCTGCATCGGACGTGGCTAGCTGCCGTCTTTTGTGCAAAAAAAGCCATCTTTACCACGCCGCTAAGCAAGGCGTTATGTGGCTAAATATATGTAAATAATCTCAAAATTGACACTCTTCTTAGGTGCGTTTAAACTATGTATAAACATGCATGTAAAATGCATTTGATCAGTGGTGTTAATGGTATTAACTATGGAAGCTAATTTAGGTATAAAAAAATGGGGTAACAGCTTAGGTGTGAGAATACCTGCAGCCGTAGCCCGTGCAGCTAACTTGCATCTCGACCAACAAGTACATATGAGTGTTGATAACGGGATTCTAACCATAACTCCCTGTGCAGATGCTGACTTAACTTTGGCACAACGCTTAGAAAAGTTTTCGCCGTCACGTCATGGTGGTGAAAACATGCAAACAGACACCTATATTGGAGCTGAAGACTTAGGCCTTGAACAATGGTAAACCCGCTTTGGGTGCCCGATCGACAACAGCTAATTTGGATTGACTGTAGCCCTCAAGTTGGCCAAGAAATGAAAAATGTTCACCCATTTCTTGTATTATCTCCCAATGAGTTCAACCACAAAACGTCATTGGTATTAGGTTTGCCAATGACCACGGCGGCTTACAACCAAGATAACCCCTTTGCGGTTGAAGTAGGTTCGGTGGTTAAACAAGGCATAACTAAAGCCAGTTATGTGTTGTGTCACCAACCTAAATCATTCGATTGGCGCCAGCGAAAAGCAAGTCCGTATGAAGGTCGGCAGGTATCGGATGAGGTTTTTAAGCAAGTACTAAAACAACTCAATCAGATTATTCAGCTCTAACTCCAAACAGGCATAGTGTACAAACCCAAACCCATTAAACTTGCTCCTAACAAACGTTGGCTCATGGGTTGTGATAACAAAGCCCTAAGTTGCTGTGCTAGCAGCCCTGTAGCGAGGTTTGCGGGCAAAGTGCCAATTCCGAATGCTAGCATTAGCATGCTACTACTATGCCAGTCACCGGCGCTAGAGGCCCATATAAGGCTTGAATAGATTAAGCCGCAGGGTAGCCATCCCCATAATCCGCCTAATGCCAAAGCATGGACCACGCTTTTAATGGGCAAAAGAGACTTTGTAAGAGGGGATAACCAGCGCCAAATGTATTGCCCCAGCTGTTCTATTTTACGGACGCCTTGCCACCATTGGCCAATGGAGAGTCCCATCAGTACTAACATGGTGCCTGCTAACCAAAGGCTTAAATTGAGGTATTGGTTGAGTTGTAGGGTTTGGCTAGCAAAGCCTACCAACGCACCAATAAAGGCATAGCTTAAGATTCTGCCTAAATTAAAGCCTAGGCTATAGAGTAAGGCGCGGCGGCCTTTAGGCACGCCTAAGCTAAGCGCGGCGCTGATACCACCACACATGCCTATGCAGTGTCCGCCACCCGCAAGGCCTAACAGAAGAGCTGCCAGTAAACTGGGTTCCATTAGGGTTTATCTGTGGGGGGTGATGTTTTTGCATCATCTGGGATGAGATGCTCGTCATCGTCGAATAATATGCTGCTGGCAGGGGAGTCCATGTCATCAAATTGCCCAGTTTTTAGCGCCCAACGCATACCCCAAGCGGCACAGCAGACCAGTATGATGGCAATGGGAACTAAAATGTATAACATGTCCATAAAACGACCCGTTAGTGGTTAGCGGCGAGTTCTTGCATGCGATTCCACAGTGTAGTGCGTACACCTATACCGTTGGTTTCACACCGGGTGCGATAGGCCTCAATATCTGTTGTACCCGCTACGGTTTTACAATCTGAAGGAGCTGGGCCAATGGTAATACGCACTTCGTTCCATGCCAAGTCTCGTTCCCGAGGTTTTAACAGGCCTTTTAACTGGCCTTCTGGGGCCAAATCAAAACGGCGCATGCCGCCTTCTAAGTTGTTAAAGTATACACAGACACCTTGGCCATTGGCACCGTGCTCGGCAAGGTAATGGGCAATGGCGGGAACAGCAAAAGCGCCACAGGCTGTTTTGTGGATACGAATTTCTTCAATATTATTGTCTACGGCATGTTTAAAGACCGTTTCAAATTGCACTAAAGCCGGTTGCCCTAAGGCGTCATAGATGAGGCTTTCTTTGTTCTCTACCAATAGCTTTGGCTGGTTGATGCTGGCATCTAACCCGGCCAAAGAGGTTTCTAATAAATCACTGTTGGCAAGGCCGTGTTGCATAGCAAAGGTGGCGCGTTGGCCTGCGGTTTTTTGGTCTTGTGTATTAAAGCCACGGCTGGCAACAACTCGTTCTACTAAGTTGGTGAGTTCTTCTGCGCTTACAAGTGTGGTTTCGCTCATCATGAATCCTTGTGTATTTGTTATTATTTATCGTGTCGATTTAAGACGTGTGGCATTGAGCACAACAATTAAAGAGCTCGTAGACATGCCAATAGCTGCGCCCCAAGGGGGAATCAAGCCTGCCGCAGCTAGTGGCAATGCGGTTAAGTTATACAACAACGCCCATGCTAAGTTTTGCTGCATGATAGTATGGGTTTGTTGGGCTTTGCGCAATAAGACTTGGATCAAGTTTAAGTCATCTCGCAATAATAATGCAGGTGCATTAGATTTGCTTAAATCTGTACCAGATGCCATGGCTAACGCTGCATCTGCGGCGGCCATTACTGGTGCATCGTTAATGCCATCTCCCACCATTAGTACTTTTTTGCCTTGTTGTTGCAATTGTTTAATGTAATTGAGTTTTTGTTGTGGGCTTTGTCCGCCTTGCCAATGGTCGAATGACAAATATTGCGCAAGCAGGGCTACATTATTTGCATGGTCACCTGACAAAATATGTAATTCAAAGTGAGTTTTTTTGAGTTTGTTTATTGTGTCCTGTAAACCTTTGCGTGGTGCGTCACTGAGTTTAAACCATGCTAAAGCCTGATGTTGGTCAGCAAGCAGTAACCACAGACCTTGTTGGGTGGGGGGCTGCGGTTGTACGAATGATGTTTCTTCACACACAAAATTGGCTTGACCTAAACGAAGATTCAAATCTTTGTAGGTGCCGCTTACACCTAAACTTGGGTGGTTCATACAGGCGGTTAGTTGCACCTTAGTTGGTATTGAAGTTTGACTTGAGGATTGCGCAAATGCTCGTGCGATGGGGTGCTCTGATTGTTTTTCTAAGGCACACGCCAACTGTAAACAAAGTGTTGCATCTATATTACCTAATTCAATAGTCTGCTCTAAGGCCATGGACCCTGTAGTGAGGGTGCCTGTCTTGTCGAAGACAATAGTATCCACTTTAGCAATCTGCTCTAGGGCATCTTCGCGAGTCATTAATACGCCTTGTTTGCGTAGGCTTGCCGTGGCTACGGCCGTGGCAGTTGGGGCGGCCAAAGATAAGGCGCAGGGGCAAGTAATCACCAGCACTGACAAAGTGACCCAAAACGCTTTATCGCTATCGATAAAATACCAAATTCCATAAACGCTGGCAGATACTAGTAATACCGCAAATACAAAGTAG
Source organism: Gammaproteobacteria bacterium (assembly GCA_028598985.1). GTDB lineage: Bacteria > Pseudomonadota > Gammaproteobacteria > Pseudomonadales > Balneatricaceae > Njordibacter. Next base: position 9,626 of record JAQRMV010000058.1, on the reverse strand, counting down.
TGGGCTACTGCGTCTGCCTTTTGAGATAGTTTAGGACGGAAGCTGTGCGCCTGTTGTACTAAGCTCAAAATTTGCTGCAAACGATTATTGTGGTTTAGTTGAGTCACTTTAATATCAATATGACTAGCCACGTTGATGGTGCCTGCGGTAACAGCATCCCCTAATTGCTTATTAACGGGCATAAACTCGCCGCTTAATGCGGCTTCATTAATGCTGGTGGAACCGCTTACGATAACCCCATCTGCCGGTAAGGTGGCACCAGGTAATACGCGCACATAATCACCGCAGACCAGCTTAGATACCGCCACCTGATGCACTCGATCTATTTCTAATGGATCAATGCGAGAGCACATGGGAGGTAATAATTGGTGCAGCTCATTGCCAGAATGGCCCGCATGGTAACGTGCTTGAGCTTCTACAAAACGTCCAAACAATAGCAAAAAGGTAAACATACATACAGAGTCAAAGTAGACATCACCGCTGTGCGTTATAGTGGCCCAAACACTTGCACAGTAAGCGCTACCAATAGCGATAGAAACGGGTACATCCATGACTAAATGGTGATTTTTTAAGGCCCGAAATGCCGCCATGAAAAAAGGTTTGGCTGCATAAAACACAACGGCGGTGGTGAGACCAAGGGCCAACCAACGAAAGAACACTATCTGTTGTTCGGACATGTCTTGCGACTGCCCCGCATAAAGCCCAAATGACAACATCATGACTTGCATGGCGGCAAGGCCAGCCACCCCAAGCCGCATAATGGTTTGTCGTCTGTCTTGGTTTTTTTGAAGAGCCGCTACCGATGCTTGATAAGGGCTAGGCTGATAACCGACGGCAGCGATAGCCGCCATAATGCGGCTTAGTTTTACTAATGTTGGGTCCCACTGCACGTAGGCACGTGAAGTAGTGAGGTTAACGTTAAAATGTACAACTCCATTGAGCTTACGGACTTGCTGATGTAACAACCAAATACAGGCGGCGCAAGTTAAACCGTCTATCACTAGATCCGCTTCGTGGAGGGTGCTTAATGAAGCGGTTGGGTTGGCTATTTTTTTATTAGAATGCCTTACAAAAGCGGTTTGAACATCTGTATCATCAAATGCATCCCATTGCCTTTGGTGCTGGGAAAAATTTTCCAATTGAATGGGTAAGCTGTTCGCCATTACGGTTGATGCAGATTGAGCTAAATCGCGGTGATGGTAGTAGTCTCCTAACCCTTGATCGAGAATAGTTTGAGCCACGCTCTGGCAGCCAATGCAACACATGGGCTGATAGGTTCCATCCACGTCACACCCGTAGCGAGTGGCAGGTGACGTCTCCTGGCCACAATGGAAGCAATTGGGTTGACTCACAGTTATGACGACCTTAGCGGGCGCTGATGCTGATATTGTTAGGCCATGGAGTGTTTATTTCTCTACTTACTCTCCATGTTTGATCTGGGCCAGTGAGGTGAAGATAGCGTTTGCCATCGATGGATTTATTGAGGGAACCGTAGTAAGAACCATCTGGACGTTTGGCCATGGTAATAGGCTGATCTAAAGACTCCATGGTGGGGTGTACTATTTCAAGCAACAGGGTTGAGCTTTCAACGGCGGGTGTGGATGCAATTATTAACCGTAAATCCCCTGTAACTTCGTCCAAAATCAGTTGTGCGTTTAAGTTCATTGCTAAGGCTTTGTCTAAACGAGATGAATCAAGATTAAAGTGTTTGGCGGTTTTAGCGTAGTCGCCTTTTACCATGCCATCAAAAGTGATTACCGATAAATAAGCGTAACTTGTACCGTAAAAAAACACAGCTATTAAAGGAGCCAGAATAAACCACAACCAAGCTTGTTTGTACCAAGGGCCGATGTCGTGAATTTGTGGCACATTGTTTGGTGTTAAAGGCATGATAGATCTCAATTAATAAAGTTGTTCGGTAGGTGCAATAAAGCGTGATTCTTGAGTCATCACTAAATCACCATAACTACTGGATTTTACCGAAAAAGTAATGGGGGTGTTAGGCAACTCAATATTATTTACGTGCATACGAATACTAATTATAGATTCAGCTATGGTATTGGCCTCTAAATATACTTCGCTTGGGCCTGTGTAGGTGTAGTAATCTATACCGGTTAAACCTACTGACACAGTCACGTGTTGTTGGCCTTTGTTAGAAATTTTTAAATAATACGTGTTTTCAATAACTCCGGAGCCAATATCCCTATATAAAGCTTGGCGGTCACGAATAAGGTTCACTTCTAAGGGATGACGGTTAAACAGTTGCAGGGCTAATAAGCCGGCAATAGCGCAGACAGCGATAGCATAACCAATAAGGCGTGGGCTCACTAATCTATATTGATTGCCCTGTATCACGTTTTCTGTCGCATAGCGGATAAGGCCAGTCGGTTTGTTAATACGCAACATAACTTCATTACATGCGTCCACACAGGCAGCGCAAGAGATACACTCATACTGTAAACCGTCGCGAATGTCGATGCCTACTGGGCATACGGTAACGCATACACCACAATCTACACAATCACCTAAAACTTCACCTGTTTGTTCATCGGTGATTTGCTCTTTACGTGAGCCTTTGCCTCTTGGTTCACCACGCTTTTCGTCGTAAGTCACAATTAGGGTATTAGAATCGAACATCACGCTTTGAAAACGGGCGTAAGGGCACATATAAGTGCACACTTGCTCGCGCATCCAGCCCGCGTTGATGTATGTTGCTGCTAGGAAGAAAGCAAGCCACCAGGCCTCCCAGAGACCTAGATTAAAATTATAAATAAGTGGAATAAGTTCTCGAATGGGGGTGAAGTAACCGACAAAAGCCAAGGCTGTGGCTGCAGATATCATGAGCCATAAAAAATGTTTAAGTGCTTTTTTGCGAAATTTAGTGAAGCTCATGGGCTCCGAATCTAATTTTATACGGGCATTTCTATTGCCCTCGGCCAAGCGTTCAGCCCGCATAAATACATAAGTGAATACAGTTTGAGGGCAGCTATACCCACACCATATTCGGCCGGCAAAGACAGTGACAAAAAATAACACAAATGCCGCTAAAATCAGCAAACCGCTAAGCAGGGCAAAGTCTTGGGGCCAAAATGTAAGGCCAAATATATGGAATTGTCGCTGGGGTAGGTCAAACCAAATGGCTTGGCGATTGCCCCAAGTGATAAAAGGCGTTAAAAAATACGCAAGCAGTAACGGCCAAGCAGCAAGAACACGAAGGTTGCGATAAAAACCTTTGTAGGCTCTTACATGAATCGCTTCTCTTTTAGCATAAAGGTCGACAAATTGTTTATCGGCCTCTATCTGCTTTATGGGTATTTGCTTCATGGTTTCCTTTAATCAACCTCAATAAAAAAGCGGAGACGAGCAATAGCTTACTCGGCTCCGCTTTTGTTATTTTTTTATGCGGTAAGGTGATGCGGCATCAAGTGCCAAAAACTATCGTGATAATCCGTATACATAACCAGCAATAAGGTGGATTTTATCTTGGCTAAGTAAGCTTTTATGGGCAGGCATTACACCACTTCGGCCTTGACGAATGGTGTGTGATACTTGCTCAAAGCTGCCACCGTATAACCAAGTATTGTCTGATAAGTCAGGTGCACCAAGGGCAGCTATACCTCTGGCGTCTGCACCGTGGCAAGCAACACAAGTAGACGCAAAGGTTACTTTACCTTGAGCCGCTAACTTAGGGTTAACTTCTTGGCCGCTTAAACTTAGTACGTAGCTCGTGACATTACGAATACCTTCTTCACCTAATACAGCACCCCATGGTGGCATGGCGCCGTTACGTCCATTGGTGATAGTGGTTTCAATGGTGGAACCATCGCCACCATATAACCAATTAGTGTCGGTTAGGTTAGGGAAACCAAAGGCACCTACGCCGCCTTGACCATGGCAAAGTGCACAGTTATTGGCAAACATACGCTGGCCAATTTGGCGGGCTTTTTCGTCATTGGAAATTTGTTCTACAGACAGCTGGGCATAGCGAGAAAACACGGGTTGGTAGTGTTTATCAGCATGGGCCATTTCTTCTTCCCACTGGTTATAGCTAGTCCAGTTTAAGTAACCTTTATAATTGCCAAGACCTGGGTATAAGAACAAGTAAACAATACCAAAAACAATGGACAATATGAACATGTTAAACCACCAGCGAGGCAGTGGGTTATCTAGTTCTGAGATACCGTCAAAAGTGTGCCCTACAGTTTCGGTGGTGGTGTCTTTAAACACTTCACTCTTACGTGTGCGCACTACTAATAAAAAACAACCAACGATCACCGCAATGGTAATAACGCTGATCCATGCACTCCAAAAACTAGTCATGTTTGATGTCTCCATCGGGGTTTAGCCCTTTACCTTCATCAGCGAAGGGTAAATTGGCGGCTTCAGTAAAACCTGCAGTACGTTTTGGGCTGAGAACCCAAACAAATAGGCCGATGAAAGTCACCAGCATTAGCACCACAATATAAGGTCCGTATGTTTCATAAGACATAGTTAGCGCCTGTTTGACATTACAGTACCCAATTGCTGTAAATAGGCAATTAGGGCTTGAATTTCAGGTTTGCCATCAACGTCAGCACTCGAAGAAGCAATCGCTTGGTCGGTGAAAGGTACACCTACACTGCGCAATGCACGCATCTTTTTAGGAGTATCTTCGCCGTTCACTTTGTCGCTAAACAACCAAGGATATGAAGGCATAATAGATTCAGGCACTACATCTCGTGGGTTGTAAAGGTGGGCGCGATGCCAGTCATCCGAGTAACGGCCACCAACACGAGCAAGGTCTGGGCCTGTTCGCTTAGATCCCCATAGAAATGGATGATCATAAACAAACTCACCGGCTACGGAGTAATGGCCGTAGCGTTCTGTTTCTGCACGGAACGGGCGGATTTGTTGGGTGTGACATACGTGGCAACCTTCACGGATATAAATATCACGGCCTTCCAACTGAAGTGCTGTTAAAGGTTTTAACCCTTCAACCGGCACAGTGGTTTGTTTTTGGAAGAATAAAGGGACAATCTCAGCAAGGCCACCGCCACTGATAACGATGATCACCAAAATGACCATAAGGCCAAGATTTTTTTCAATAGTATCGTGCTTTAACATAATGACTATTCCTTATACAGCAGATGAGGTTAAAACAGGCGCGCGGCTATCGCTACGCACTGTCTGCCATACGTTGTAGGCCATGATGCACATGCCTGTGAGGAAGAATGATCCGCCAATAACGCGAACCAAATAACCCAAATGGCTGGCTTCTAAAGATTCAACAAAACTGTAAGTTAAGGTGCCGTCTTGGTTTACTGCACGCCACATTAAACCTTGCAATATGCCGTTAACCCACATGGCAGCAACATAAAGCACCGTGCCGATGGTGGCTAACCAAAAGTGTGTATTGATCAGCTTAACGCTGTACATCGAAGCTTTGCCCCATAGTTTAGGAATCATGTGGTAAGTTGCACCGATAGAGATCATAGCCACCCAGCCTAAAGCCCCCGAGTGTACGTGGCCAATGGTCCAGTCAGTGTTGTGAGACAAGGCATTTACAGTTTTAATAGCCATCATGGGGCCTTCAAAAGTAGACATGCCATAGAATGACAAGGAGACGACTAGGAAGCGCAAAATAGGATCGGTACGCAATTTGTGCCATGCGCCGGAAAGGGTCATCATGCCGTTGATCATGCCGCCCCAAGAAGGAGCCAGCAAGATTAAAGACATCACCATGCCTACAGATTGAGTCCAATCGGGTAGGGAAGAATAGTGCAGGTGATGGCCACCAGCCCACATGTAGGTAGCGATTAAAGCCCAAAAGTGAACAACCGACAAACGGTAGGAATAAATTGGACGTTCGGCTTGTTTAGGCACAAAGTAATACATCATGCCTAAGAATCCAGCCGTTAGGAAGAAGCCTACTGCATTGTGCCCATACCACCATTGAACCATTGCATCTACAGTGCCAGCGTAGGCAGAGTAAGATTTAAACAAAGTAACTGGCACCGCTGCACTGTTAACAATATGCAATACCGCTACGGTAATAATAAAAGCCATGTAGAACCAGTTGCCTACATAGATGTGAGGAGTTTTACGTTTAGCTACCGTACCTAAGAACACAATGGCGTAGGAAACCCAAACAAGGCCTAATAATATGTCGATAGGCCATTCAAGTTCGGCATACTCCTTGGAAGAAGTTAGGCCCATTGGCAGGGTAATTGCAGCGGCTACGATTACTGCTTGCCAACCCCAAAAGGTAAACTTGACTAAAGATTCTGCGAATAAGCGTACCTGACAGGTGCGCTGTACCACGTAATAAGAAGTTGCAAACAGAGCGCTACCACCAAAAGCAAAAATAACAGCGTTGGTGTGTAGAGGGCGTAAACGACCAAAACTTAACCAGGCAGTATCAAAATTAAGGGCTGGCCATACCAATTGGGCGGCAATAAACACACCAACGGTCATGCCGACAATGCCCCAAACAACGGTCATGATGGCGAATTGACGCACGACCTTATAGTTATAAGTGTCGGGAGAGGTTTCACTCATAGTAATTTCTCATTAAGTGCTAAAATAAATTGTAACAGCGGCGCAACAGGTCTAATTGCTTGCGGCCTCAATTGCGGTGGCTATATTATCCCGCAATTGAAGATGGGTTACAATTGCTGGATAACGAAGATTTTTAAGTAAATCATAACTAAATTACAGGTTAATCTAAGCCTAATGTAGGTCCAGCATAGAGCCTATATGGTTGAATGACTTATAAATCATTATTATTGTTGTGGTTATTTTTGATCATAACAGGACGTTTTGTTTATAAAGTTGATATGTATCAATAAGGGGCAGGTTATGCAACTCATCGACACGCCCTTAGGCACAGTACAAAAACACGGTAGTGGTGCGGTTAATATTGTACTTTCCCACGGTTCCGGTGTGGGTATGAATCACGAATTTATGCAGATGGTGGCACGGACTATGGCCATTAAAAATTTTACTGTGTATCTATTTGAATTTAGCTATATGCAGCAGATTCAGAGCTCGGGTATACGCAGACCCCCGCCGGCAGTCGCAAAACTACAACTTGAATTGATAGCTTTGCTAAGTTATTTAAACTTACCCCAACCGTTGGTTATCGGCGGTAAATCATTAGGTAGTCGAATTGCTAGCTTGGTGGTAGAGCAAACCAGCGCTTTAGGTTGGTTTGCTTTAGGTTATCCTTTTCATCCATCAAAAAAACCACAAACGTTAAGAGTGGAACATTTATTGAAGAGTAACAAACCAGGCCTGATTATTCAGGGCACGCGAGATGCCTTAGGGTCTTATGACGAGGTGAAAAACTACCGATTACCTAATCATATTGAGTTATCTTGGTTGCCTGACATGGATCATAGTTTTAAGCCTTACAAGGCGTCACCCTATAGTCAAGAGCAAGCAATAGAACGCGCGATATTAGACATTGAGCAATGGCTGCAAGGCACGTTAAAATGTACAGTTGTGGATCATTAACGACGGTTGAAAATGATAGGGTATAGATGTTGATGAAAAATTTTGAGCACTTCGATAAATTGTTAGATACTACGGGGCTGTTTTGTCCAGAACCGGTGATGATGTTGCACAGTACTTTTAAAGACATTAAGGCAGGGGAGGTGGTTAAGGTGCTAGCTACAGACCCATCAACGACAAGGGATATCCCTAAATTTTGTCTGTTTTTAGGCCATGAGCTAGTTGAACGTCTAGAAGACGGCAACCAGTATCAATACCTTATTCGTAAGGGTGGCTAAGGTTAGTTAAGTATTAAATTTCTCTGACGGCACGATGTTAACCGACTCATGTAGTTCGCTATACACCACTAAAATACGTTTCTGTTCTAACTGTAATTTTAATTGGGCGACTTTATCCTCTAAGCTGGTTTCATAAGCGCCATAGTCCGTGCCATCGCGGCTAGCAAACTCTTCTAGAAGACGATTTAAAGTATCAGGATTGATGTCTTGCCAAGGGATAATCATAGATTTATTAACAATTAACTTTGTGGTGAACAAAATTCGAGTTGGCTGCGATAACGCTGGGCTTGATGAGAAACATCTTGCGCTACGTTTAACAACCATGGTTTAGCTAAGTATGATTTTTTTGCAAATCCACCGTTCCCCTCGTGGTAAGCCAAATACAAATGATAGGCATCATTTGGGTCTATTTTGTTCAATCGTACGGAGCGACTGTTGTACCAACCTACAAAATCAATAGAGTCATTAAAGTTAGTGCGCTGGGCGTGGCTATAGCCGGTGAGTTGTTTATACAGGGACCATGTGCCGTTGATTGCTTGAGGATACCCGTAAGCACTAGAAAGGTGGGCCCCTGGGATAACACCGAATACTCTTTTACGAGGTGGTCGAGCCGTGGCATTAAAACCAGACTCATGCTCGATAAACGCCATACTAATGGATTGATCAATACTCCACTGTTTTTCAGAGGCGTTGGCACTGGTTTGCCAACTTTCAAACTGGGCGAATATACTGCACACATTGTCTGGTGTATGTGGTTTGCCTTGGAGCTTTCCCATAGAGCTGCAGGCGCTTAACAGCAGCAATATAACGCTAATGAAAGCTATTTTAGAGTATGTCATTGCGCCTGGCCCAACAAAGTTGCATGAGCCTGACCTGGTCTTCTGCTTGCAGCAAGTCTAAACCCGTTTCATGGGCTAAATCCTCTAGTTCATCACGCCAGTCATGGCCTAATAGTTCACTAATGTCTTGTGTCGTAGTGGAGATTTCGAAAGCTAATTCAATGTCTAATGCATCAACTAAATGTTCTAATGCTTGAGATAGGGCAAAGTCCCTATGGCCCACAACATGGCTTGCATCTAAATCAAGGTTCATTTCTAGCAATACATCTTTTACGGAATGTCCCATAGAAGTAATGGCTTCATCACTAATGCGATCACTATAACAAAGGTGAGGAGGCCAGTTGTCGTCGGGTAAAATGAAACTTGATTTAATACTGCCGTCGGGCAAAGTCCAAGCTGCGGAAATGGGGTAGTAAGGTGATTCTGGACATGTTTCAACAGCAATAAACAGGGCTAAGCTTAGGTCGGTCATATAAAATCAGGTAGTATCAACGAAAATAAAACAAATGATGGCCCATACGATAATGCAAGGCAAGGGGAGTTTAACAGATGAACGTCAATATTAAGCCAAAGTAGTATTTAAATATATTCGCCGACTTGTTATAAATAGTAGGTTAATCTTCTGCCCTGCAAAATTAGGAACCCTTTAATGAGCGATGTAAAGACATACCCCGCAGATTCATCAATTGCCCAAACCTCTGGTTTAAACCAACGCAAGCGTGAAACAATGTATCAACAATCGGTTTCAGATCCAGATGAATTTTGGCGTCAGCAAGGCGAGAGGCTTGATTGGATCAAACCGCCGACTAAAATTAAAAACACTCGCTTTACACCCAATGACGTTTCTATAGAGTGGTATTCAGACGGCCAATTGAATGTGGCTGCCAACTGCTTAGACCGCCATTTAGCCGAACATGGCGATGATATTGCCATCATCTGGGAGGGCGACGATCCCAGTCAGTCGCGGCATATCAGTTATCAACAGCTGCATAAAGAAGTCTGTCAGTTTAGTAATGCC
>JAQRMV010000057.1 GCA_028598985.1 Gammaproteobacteria bacterium | reverse complement strand
TCTAACCTAGTCGAATAAGGGGAATCTCTAAAAAAGTGTCATTAAACCAACTAAATACCACATAGAAAGGCGATTTTTAGTACACTTTTAGGCTATATTGCACCTTGATATTTTATCCATTCACTAGGGTTGTCCTGTTCATGTCTAATGAGTACCAAATTGAAGCCATCGGCGAGCACGCTATGGTGGCTTTGGGCATGCAGTTTGGTGACGCTCTAGATGCCTGTGGACAAGGCTCTGTGGTGTTTTTGCAGGGTGATTTAGGCATGGGTAAAACCACCTTTACGCGAGGTGTATTGCGCCATTTTGGTCACCAAGGCGCGGCTAAAAGCCCAACCTACACCTTGGTAGAGCCGTATCAGTTTAAACAACAAAAAGTACACCACTTTGATCTATACCGTTTGGGGCATCCAGAAGAGCTTGAATACCTGGGTATTAGGGATTATTTTGATGGCAGTGCCATTAATTTAATTGAATGGCCTAACCAAGGTGCTGGATACTTGCCCACCGTTGATATTGAGTTAACCATACTGCCCCAAGAGCATGGCCGCACGCTTAGCTTTGTAGCGAAAACCACCATGGGCACAGCCGTGCTTACTCGCTTACAGCAGGCCCCAGTATGAGGCTGCTTCTGTTATTGTTATTAACCAGTTTAACTACGGTTTCGTGGGCTGCAAAAATAGAAAATATTCGTATTTGGCCAGCGCCAGATAATACTCGCTTGGTATTTGATATTAGCGCCGCTGTAACTTTTGAAAAGTTAGTATTATCTAACCCCGATCGTTTAGTGATAGATATTGATCGCAGTGTGTTGTCCACATCCGTCGACAAGTTGAATTTCACTAACAGCCCCGTGCGTAACATTCGTTCTAGTCAGCGCAGTGATAATACATTACGGTTGGTGCTAGATTTAGCCCATAAAACCAGTCATAAAATATTCACATTACCGCCTAATGCAAGCTATGGCCACCGTTTGGTTGTAGATCTGTTTAACTATAAAAAAGCCCCAGTGGAGCCTACTAAAGGCGCAGTCATTAAGTCGCCTCAGCCGCAAACCACCACCCTAAGCAGTTTAGACTTGCTAGACAGCCAAAGAGATATTGTTATTGCCATAGATGCAGGCCACGGTGGTGAAGACCCTGGGGCGTTGGGCCCTAAATTTGGCGGCAAAAAGCTACAGGAAAAAAAGGTGGTTTTGGGCATCACTAAAGAGCTACAAGCCCTCATTAAAAAAGAACCCGGCTTTGAACCAGTGCTCACCCGCAGTGGTGACTATTACATTAGTTTAAGGGGGCGTACCCAAAAGGCCCGCAAAGCCAATGCTGATCTATTTATTTCTATCCATGCAGATGCCTTTAAAAACAGTAAGGCTAAAGGTGCCTCGGTGTGGATTTTATCTTCCCGAGGCGCCTCTAGTGAAATGGGCCGATGGTTGGCACAAAAAGAAAATGACGCCGATCTGATTGGTGGTATTGGCGGCGTGAGCTTAGAAGACAAGGAAGAAGATTTAGCTAAAACTCTGCTTGATATGTCTATGAATTACAGTCAAACAACGGCACAGGGCATTGCCCAAGCTGTGCTGGGTAATATGGGTAAAATAGCCAAATTACATAAAAAACGAGTTGAAAAAGCTGGTTTTGTAGTGCTTAAATCACCCGATGTGCCTTCTATATTGGTGGAAACCGGGTTTATTTCCAATCCGGGTGAAGCCGCAAAGTTACGCACCAAAAAGTATCAAAAACAAATGGCAGCGGCTATTTTTAAAGGCCTAAAAAGCTACTTTTATAACCACCCAGTGACTAATACTTACATCGCTTCTGTGGTAGAAGCAAAACGCAAACTACGCACCTATAAAGTTGTTCCAGGAGACACTCTTTCTGGTATTGCGCAACGTTTTAGTACCAGTGTCAAACGACTACAAAATGCTAATAAAATGACCAATAAATCGGTATTATTAGTTGGTAAAACCCTCACTATTCCTGCTGGCTAAGGGCTTAGTGCGGAATAATTAATTAAGAGTGACCTAATGACTGCAAAAATCCATCAACTCAGCCCCCGTTTGGCTAACCAAATCGCTGCAGGTGAGGTGGTAGAGCGGCCGGCTTCGGTGATAAAAGAGTTGTTAGAAAACTGCCTTGATGCGCAGGCAGATAAAATTGATGTGGACGTTGAACAAGGCGGCGTAAAACTCATGCGAGTGCGTGACAACGGCACAGGTATTGGCAAGCAAGACCTCAGCTTAGCCTTAAGTCGCCATGCAACCAGTAAAATCACTAGCCTTGATGATCTTGAATCAGTACAAAGTTTGGGTTTTAGAGGTGAAGCGCTTGCCAGTGTTAGTTCTGTGTCTCGGCTTACGCTCACCTCCAATATCCAAAACCAAGACAGTGCTTGGCAAGTGATAACGGAAGGCCGTGATATGACGGCCCAACTTCAGCCAGCGGCCCATCCAATAGGTACTACGGTTGAAGTGCGTGATTTGTTTTTTAATACCCCCGCAAGGCGTAAGTTCCTACGCACAGAAAAAACCGAATTTTCTCATTTAGAAGAAATCATCAAACGTTTGGCCTTAAGTCGGTTTGATGTGGCGTTTAGCCTTAAGCACAACCAAAAAACAATTCATAACTTACGCCCAGCAGACACCCAGATGGCTCAAGAAAAACGGGTGGCTAGCGTGTGCGGACCTGCGTTTATGCAGCAAGCTATACATATAGAAATGGAAGCGCCGGGATTACGTCTGTGGGGATGGGTGGGGTTGCCTACCTTTTCTCGTAGCCAAATGGACTTGCAGTATTTCTTTGTTAACGGCCGTGTAGTGCGCGATAAATTGGTGGGTCATGCGGTGCGACAAGCCTATCGCGACGTGCTTTATCATGGCCGCCATCCGGCTTTTGTACTCTACTTAGAGCTGGAACCAGCCAGTGTTGATGTGAATGTGCATCCCACTAAGAACGAGGTGCGCTTTAGGGATGGTCGCTTAGTACATGATTTTATTTTCAGAAGCTTGCATAAGGCGCTCGCCCAAGTAAGGCCAGAAACACCTACAGGGGGAGGCATAGAACAACTTGGTGTGCTACAAGGACAGGCTTTTGAGCAGTCTCAAGCTCAAGGTATAGAAGCCGGTGTTTTTGCGGGTCAAACACAGGTAGATTTGGGCCAGGGTGCGGGTAGTGCTATATCGTCCATACAGCAAGCGCAAGCCCCGTGGCACAACGCGCCGATTAACCAAACTTCGCCGTTGCAAATGCGTGAACAAGGTAAAGTATACGCTAGCTTGCACGGTGATAGTGGGTTGCCCAGTGAAGCGTCTTCTGGCCCAGGCCAAGTTCCTCCTTTGGGTTATGCCGTGGCTCAGCTACATGGCATTTACATATTGTCTGAAAACGCTCAAGGCTTGGTGTTGGTCGACATGCATGCCGCCCACGAGCGTATTGTGTACGAAAAAATGAAAACCTCATGGGCTGGGCAAGGCATTAAAGCGCAACCGCTTTTAGTGCCTATTTCTATAGCTGTGAGCGCTAGGGAGGCAGACCAAGTAGAAACTGAACAGGAGCTGTTTAGTGAGCTGGGTTTTGTTATCGACCGCGCAGGCGCGGAAAACCTTGTAGTAAGGCAAGTGCCTAGTTTGCTGCAATATGCCAACGTAGAGCAGCTAGTGCGAGATGTGTTAGCTGATGTAGCGACCTATGGCAGTAGTGACCGTATTCGAGCAGCCCATAATGAACTGTTAGGCACCATGGCTTGCCACGGTGCGGTGCGGGCTAATCGGCGTTTAAATCATGTAGAAATGAACGCATTATTGCGTGACATGGAAATTACCGAGCGCAGTGGCCAGTGTAATCATGGGCGACCCACATGGACCCAGTTGAGTTTGTCTGAGTTGGACAAACTGTTTATGCGAGGTCAATAACAAGTGAATGTAAGCCAGCCACCCCCCGCAATATTCTTAATGGGCCCCACGGCAGCTGGAAAAACAGATTTGGCTGTGGAGCTTGTACAACAGCGCGCTTGCGAAATCATATCCGTAGACTCGGCGTTAATTTACCGAGGTTTGAATATTGGCAGCGCAAAACCAGACGCCGCTACATTGGCAGTGGCTCCCCATCATCTTATTGATATATGTGACCCCATTGAAGCTTATTCAGTGGCTCAATTCCGTATCGATGCCTTAGCCTTGATGGAACAAATCACCGCGCGAGGCAAGGTGCCGTTATTGGTCGGTGGCACTATGATGTATTTTAAAGCTTTGATGGAGGGTTTGGCGCAGTTGCCTGAATCTGATGCAGAAACTCGCATGCAGCTGGAGTTGGAAATAGAGCAGCATGGTTTGGCAGCCATGCACCAAAAATTATGTGTAATAGATCCAATTGCGGGGGCTCGAATCAATGCCACTGACCCACAGCGTATTACCCGCGCCATGGAAGTGTTTTTATTGAGTGGAGAAACCTTAACCAGTCATTGGTCTAGGCAGCAACAACAACAATTGCCTTACCAAGTCACCTCTATTGGCGTTTGGCCGCCAGATAGGGCGGTGTTGCATCAGCGCATTGAGCAGCGCTATGAAATAATGTTACAGCAAGGTTTTCAGCAAGAGGTTGAAGCTTTGATGGCCCGTGGAGACCTGCATTTAGATCTTCCGTCCATGCGTTGTGTGGGTTATCGACAGATGTGGCAACACTTAGCAGGCCAATACGATTATCCAATGATGGTGCATAAAGGTATCGTTGCCACTAGGCAATTAGCCAAACGCCAATTAACGTGGCTGCGTAGCTGGCCAGATTTGCAAGTGTTTGATAGCTTAGATGCAAAATTAGCATTCAATGTTATGCAATTATTCGATAGAATAGAGGCTTAGTGTAAAGCAGATGTAAAATGCCTTGCACTGGATCTATTATTTACGCACTATCACTTACCTAGTTTTAATCCAAAGCTAGAATTACGATACAAGGAGCTATCATGTCAAAAGGGCAAACCTTACAAGACCCTTACTTAAATGTACTACGCAAGGAGCGAGTGCCTGTTTCTATTTTTTTGGTTAATGGTATTAAATTACAAGGCCAAATTGAATCTTTCGACCAGTTTGTGATTCTACTAAAGAACACGGTTTCACAAATGGTGTACAAACACGCTATTTCTACTGTAGTGCCTTCGCGCCCAGTTAAAATGCCAGCTGAAGACGAACTCGATTAATCTTGTTGGTTATTTTGCAAACCCCACGAGCACCTATAGGTGCTCGCTTTGATTTAGGCTGCTGATTTGTTTTTTGAACGTCATCAATCCGGCGAACGCGCAATACTGGTTCATTTAGAAATGGGCCAAGAAGGTGAGCGTGAAGATGCCAACGAATTAAAAGAATTAGTGTATTCTGCAGGTGCAGACCCGCTAGAAACCATTGGTGGTTCTCGTGCTACGCCGCACCCAAAAACCTATGTGGGTTCGGGCAAGGTAGAAGAAATTAAGCATGCTGTAGAACAGCATGAAGCCGAAATTGTTATTTTCAATCATTCCTTAAGCCCAGGCCAAGAGCGAAATCTAGAGGCCGAGTTACAGTGCAGGGTGTTGGATCGTACGGGGTTGATTTTGGATATTTTCGCCCAACGTGCCCGCACCCATGAGGGAAAGCTACAGGTAGAGCTAGCTCAGTTAGAGCATATGTCCACACGTTTGGTTAGGGGCTGGACTCACCTAGAGCGCCAAAAAGGTGGTATTGGTCTGCGTGGTCCAGGTGAAACCCAGTTGGAAACAGACCGCCGTTTGTTACGGGTTCGTATTAACACTATATTAAAACGTTTAGGCAAAGTGCGTAAACAGCGTGAACAGGGCCGTAGGGCCCGCCGCCGTGCTGAGGTGCCAACAATATCATTGGTAGGCTACACTAACGCGGGCAAGTCGAGCTTGTTTAACCGCATTACTATTGCCGATGTATACGCGGCTGACCAATTGTTTGCTACCTTAGATCCAACCTTTAGACGTCTTGAAATTAAAGATGTCGGCCCCACTATCTTAGTAGACACGGTTGGTTTTATACGTCATTTGCCCCATAAACTTGTGGATGCGTTTCGTGCCACCCTGCAAGAAACCGCAGAAGCTTCGTTGCTGTTGCATATTGTGGATGCCTATGACGAAAAACGTGATGACAATATAGAAGAAGTAGAATCTGTGTTGTCAGAGATTGGCGCAGAAGATCTGCCTCACTTATTGGTTTACAATAAGATTGATCAGTTAGAAGATTGCCCAGCACGAATTGATCGCGATGGCTACGGTGTACCAAGAAGGGTTTGGTTAAGTGCCTTAACGGGCGAAGGCGTAGAGCTGTTAGTACAGGCTATTAGTGAGCGTTTAGGCGGTGAAATATTTGCCCAGCAAATTGTTTTAGAGCCACAATACGGTAACCTAAGGGCGCAATTATATGCCCAAGGGGCGGTAGAGAATGAAACCATAAACGACCAAGGCCATATGGTGTTGGGCGTGCGCTTACAGAAGCGAGATTTTTTACAAACATTGAGTCGCGTAGGAATGGATGCAGAGCCTTTTGTAGGTAAACCATCCAACCCTTGGGACTGAGTGATCATTTAATAGAAACAGTAATCAGGAGAAGATTATGGCCTGGAATGAACCGGGTAATAACGGTAAAGACCAAGACCCATGGGGTGGCAATCGCCGACCTAACGGACAAGATCAGGGACCCCCTGATCTGGATGAAGCATTAGGTAAGCTGATTGAAAAGTTCAGCGGCTTATTTGGTGGTTCTGGCAATAAAAACAAAGACAATTCAGGCGGTGACTCCCCTCTACCCAGTGGAAAACTAGTTGGTTTTGGTGCTGCTATTGTTTTAGTGTTGTGGGCTGGTATGGGTTTTTACACCGTAGACCAACAAGAACGCGCAGTGGTTTTGCGGTTAGGTAAATTTACTGAAACTGTGCAGCCTGGTTTACATTGGAATCCGCCATTGATCGACAACGTCACCAAGGTTAATGTAACCGCGGTACGTAACGTTGATCACCGTGCTTTGATGCTTACAGAAGACGAAAATATTGTTGAAGTAGGCCTGTCTGTTCAGTACGTTGTGTCTAACCCTAAAAATTTCTTGTTAGAAGTAAGGAATCCTGAAGGTAGCTTATTGCAAGCTACAGAAAGCGCTCTGCGTCATGTAGTGGGTGGTTCAGAAATGCACTCCGTACTCACCGAAGGCCGTGCCCTATTGGCCCTAGATATTGAGCATCGCTTGCAGGGTTATTTGGATAACTACAAAACTGGCCTAGAAGTGAGTAAGGTTAATATCGAAAACACAGCCGCACCTTCTCAAGTTCAAGATGCCTTTGACGATGTAATCAAAGCTCGTGAAGATGAGCAGCGGGTTAAGAACGAAGCTCAAGCCTATGCCAATGGTATTGTGCCTGAAGCCCGTGGCCGTGCACAGCGTGTAAACGAGGAAGCACAAGCCTACCGCGAACAGGTAGTGGCCCGTGCAGACGGTGAGGCAACTCGTTTCACTAAACTTCTTACGGAATATCAAAAAGCTCCAGAGGTTACTCGTGAGCGCCTTTACATAGTGGCCATGGAGGATGTGCTTTCCAATGCTTCTAAGGTGATGGTGGATGTTGAGGGTGGTAACAACATGATGGTGTTGCCGTTAGACCAAATCATGCAAAATCAATCGTTACGTGCAGCAACGGGTGCCGGTGGTAGTATTTCTTCCAGTGCCGTGGATGAAATCACCAACCGTGTGATTCAGCAGCTGACGCAAGGCGTATCATCTTCAAGGGAGTCTCGTTAATATGGCTACTCGTACATTAGTAACCTTAATAGGCCTGTTTGTAGCACTGCTTGTTGCCTCTACCTCACTTTTTGTAGTGAAGGAAACGGAGCGCGCCATTATGCTTCAGTTTGGTGAGGTTGTTCAGTTTGATATTGAACCAGGCTTGCATATTAAAGTACCCTTCGTAAACACTGTGCGTGTGTTTGATGCTCGTGTGTTAACCCTAGATGCCCGCCCGCAGCGTTATTTAACCCTAGAGAAGAAAGCCCTCATTGTAGATTCGTTTGTAAAATGGCGTATCAAAAATGTAGCAGACTTTTATACTGCAACGTCTGGTGACGAATTTACCGCTGCTAAACTGTTAGCGTCTCGTGTAGATACCGGTTTGCGTAACCAGTTTGGTGAGCGTACGTTAACCGAAGTGGTTTCTGGTGAGCGTGACGAATTGATGGTCGAGTTGCGTGACGAGCTTAACCAGGTAGTGATCGACGACATGGGTATAGAAGTGGTTGACGTGCGTGTCAAGCGTATCGATTTACCACAAGAAGTTAGTGAGTCGGTTTACGGCCGTATGCGTACGGAACGTGAGCGTGAAGCACGTGAGCTTCGTTCTAAAGGTAAGGAGCTTGCCGAAGGTATTCGTGCCGACGCAGACCGTCAAGAAACCGTTATCGCAGCGAATGCGTACCGTGAATCTGAGCTTATTCGAGGTGATGGCGACGCCGTTGCAGCTGCAACTTATGCAGCAGCCTTTAATCAAGATCCAGAATTTTATAGTTTTTATCGTAGTTTAGATGCGTACCGTAAAACCTTTGGTGCGGGTGGCGACGTGATGCTTATCGAGCCTGATAGTGAGTTCTTTAAGTACATGAACCAATCTACTTTGAAATAAGCATTTAGCTTAAACGTCCTCGTTCCCATGCTCTGCGTGGGAGCGAGCCAAGGCGAAGGATGTTATAGATGACAGGGCTGGCAAAGCTAGCCATCACAGCTTAAAAGAAGTACAATTGCGTAACCGAGAAGTGGGGTCCGTGACGGATCGTATGATGCTCGGTTTTTTTGTGTTTGAAGCATAAGTAAAAAATCATGAATGAATTATGGCACCTCCTATTAGTGGCTTTTTGCTTAATGTTGATAATGGAGGGCATTTTGCCTTTTTTATACCCTCAGCGGTGGCGTAAATTGGTGGTTCAGTTAGCGCAAGTAAGTGATCGCCACATGCGCTTATTAGGTTTAGTAAGCATGCTTGTAGGGTTGGCTTTGCTGCTTGTAGTAGGTTAATTTAATGCTATTGTTTGGGAAACAGGACCTCATATGAGTCGTGCAAATCGTTGGTTATTGCCAGATGGCGTAAAAGAAGTGTTACCACCGGAAGCTGCCCGTATTGAAGGCTTGCGCCGTACTGTGGTAGACCTATACCAAGCTTGGGGCTACGATTTAGTGATGCCGCCGCTCATTGAATATATAGATTCTTTGCTTATTGGTACTGGGGATGACCTAGACTTGGCCACCTTTAAGGTGATTGACCAAAAAACCGGCCGTACCATGGGTATTCGTGCAGACATTACCCCACAAGTGGCTCGTATTGATGCCCACAGTATCGACTGTGAAGGTATTAATCGATTGTGTTACTCCAACACGGTATTACACACTAACGCTGCTAACCCGCTAGCGTCTAGAAGCCCATTACAGGTGGGTGCAGAGCTGTATGGCCATGCTGGGATTGATAGTGACCTTGAGGTCATTTGTTTGATGTTAGAAACCCTAACCAGCCTAGATATCAAGCACCCCGTTACCTTAGATTTAGGCCACGTGAGCATCTACCGTGGTTTAATTGACGCCATTGGCTTAGCCGATGAAGATGAGCGAGAGTTATTTTACCTTTTGCAGAGCAAGGCAGTGGCCGATATTGATGCCCTAGTAGCCGCCATGGATTTAACGGCTGACGCAAAAATGATGTTATCGCAGTTAGCCCGATTATACGGCGAAACTTCAATTTTAGATCAGGCGGAGCAAGCGTTTGGTAACGTGTCTGCAAAAGTTTCGGATGCCATCGCGTATTTACGCAGCTTAGCCCAAGCGATTAGTGCGCGTTTCCCACAGGTGACCTTGTACTTTGATTTGGCCGAATTACGTGGTTACGAATATCATACCGGTGTGGTGTTTGCCGCACTAACCCCTGCGTTTGGCCAAGCCATTGCAAAGGGTGGTCGCTATGATGATATCGGTAAAGTATTTGGGCGCGCGCGCCCTGCAACAGGATTTAGTGCAGACTTAAAAGTGTTATCAGAACTGTCTGAAGTGCCTTTAGTGCAAGCAGAAACCATTGCCATGCCAGCCGCAGCAAGTTTAACGGCTGAACAACGTCAAGGGTTGTGGGTAATACAAGCCCAATTGCGCCAACAAGGTGAACGTCTGGTGGCTCAATTAAGTGATGCCACTGAGACACAACACTGTAGTCGCCAATTAGTTTGGCAAAATGATGCTTGGAAAATCGTCCAAACATCTTAAGTTTTAATTTGGCGTGATCTCACGTCTAGCAGCAATAAACTAGAGCAAAATATTATGGGTAAGAATGTCGTCGTTTTAGGCACCCAATGGGGTGATGAAGGCAAAGGTAAGATCGTTGATTTACTCACTGATCAGGCCACGGCAGTGGTACGTTTTCAAGGTGGTCATAACGCCGGCCATACGTTGGTTATTGAAGGCGAAAAAACAGTTTTGCATTTAATTCCATCGGGTATATTGCGTGACACCGTAACCTGTTTTATCGGTAACGGTGTAGTGGTGGCCATGGATGCATTATTAAAAGAAATGGCAGAGCTAGAGGGCCGTGGCGTACCGGTACGTGATCGTTTGCGTATTAGTACTGCATGCCCATTAATTTTGCCTTACCACATCGCCCTAGACCAAGCCCGTGAATTGGCCCGTGGTGAAGAGAAAATCGGCACTACTGGGCGCGGCATTGGCCCAGCATACGAAGACAAAGTGGCCCGTCGTGGTTTACGTTTGGGAGATCTTTTGGACCCACAGCGTTTTGCTGTAAAGCTTAAAGAAATCATGACCTATCATAATTTTGTGCTACAAAATTTCTACCGTGTTAAGCCATTAGACTACACAGAAGTATTAGAAACCGCATTAGCTCAAGCAGAGCAAATTAAAGCCATGCTCACCGACGTAACGGCCGAAATTCATGACTTACGTCGTGAAGGTGCAGATATTTTGTTTGAAGGTGCTCAAGGCACATTGCTAGATATCGATCACGGCACCTACCCGTATGTTACTTCTTCTAATACTACGGCGGGCGGTACGGCTACGGGTTCTGGTTTTGGACCTTTGTACCTAGATTACATTTTAGGTATTACTAAAGCTTACACCACACGCGTAGGTAGCGGCCCATTCCCAACAGAATTGTTCTGTGACGCAGGCGCAGGCCTTGCAAAGCGGGGTCATGAATTTGGCGCCACTACAGGCCGTCCACGCCGTTGCGGTTGGTTTGATGCTGTGGCTCTTAAGCATGCTATTCAAATCAACAGTGTGTCTGGTATTTGCCTGACTAAGCTAGACGTATTGGATGGCATGGACGAGATTAAGTTATGTGTGGCTTACCACGATGCCAATGGCAAAGCAGTATCTTGCCCAAGCGATGCCGAAGGCTTTGCCGCGGTTACCCCTATTTACGAAACCATGCCGGGTTGGACTGAGTCCACCGTAGGTGCACAAACAGAAGCACAATTACCTGCGGCTGCATTGGCCTACATTGCCCGTATTGAAGTTTTGATTGAAGCCCCTGTGGATATTATTTCTACCGGCCCAGATCGAGTAGAAACTATTGTTAAACGCCATTCATTTGGCGCCTAGGAAAAAATGCCCAACATAGACGATCCCCACGCTCAGCGTGAGGCACAGAAGTATGAAAACCCCATCCCAAGCCGTGAATTCATTATGGATCACTTACGTGATCGTAGCGGCCCAGCAACGCTTAAGCAGGTTAGTTTTGAACTGTCTTTGTTTGAAGCCGAAGATGTAGAAGCACTGCGTCGTCGGTTGCGAGCCATGGAGCGCGATGGCCAGCTAATAAGCGACCGCAAAGGGGCTTATGGTGCGATTAATAAAATGGACCTTATTCATGGTCGTATTATAGGCCACCGAGACGGCTTTGGTTTTTTAAAACCTGACGAAGGCGGCGATGATTTATTTTTAAATCACCGTCAAATGCGTGCAGTGATTGATGGTGACAAAGCCTTAGCACGTATTACTGGCGTAGATCGTAGAGGCCGCAGTGAAGGAGCCATTGTTGAGGTAACCGAGCGCAATACCACGCAAGTGGTGGGTCGCTTAACCAAAGAAAATGGTATTTGTTTTGTGCGCCCTGATAATCAGCGAATCAGCCAAGACATTCTTATTGCCAGCGACAGTGTATTACAGGCTAAGCACGGCCAATACGTAACCGTACACATCACACATCAACCGAACAAGCGCAATCAAGCTATTGGCGAAGTGTCGGAAATCTTGGGTGAGCATATGGCTCCCGGTATGGAGATTGATGTTGCGATTCGCACCCACGAAATCCCCCATGAGTGGCCTTTAGAGACCACCCGCGAAGCCAGCTTGTTAGCACCAGAAGTGGCAGAAGCTGATAAACAAGATCGTATCGATTTACGTGAGCTACCCTTTGTCACGATCGACGGCGAAGATGCACGGGATTTTGATGACGCCGTGTATTGCCGTAAAAGAACACTAGGCAGTTGGCGCTTATACGTTGCCATTGCAGACGTGAGCCACTATGTGCGCACCGGCACCGCTCTGGATACAGAAGCCCATAGGCGTGCCACTTCAGTGTACTTTCCTGAACGTGTGATACCCATGTTGCCAGAAGCTATCTCTAATGGCTTATGTTCACTTAATCCCCATGTTGATCGTTTAGTGATGGTCTGTGAAATGACCATTAGTGGTAAAGGCAAACTTAGCGGCTACGAATTCTACGAAGGCCTTATCCATTCCCATGCGCGTTTAACCTACACCAAAGTAGGCGCTATGCTGGATTCTGGTGATGAGCAATGCGCAGTGCTACGTGAACAATATGACCATGTAGTTAAGCCCGTTGATGAGCTGCATCAGCTATATTCGGCCTTGCGTTCTGCCCGTGATGCTCGTGGTGCTATTGATTTTGAAACTCAAGAAACCCGTATTGTTTTTGGCGAAGATCGGAAAATAGACGCCATCGTTCCGATACAGCGTAATGACGCCCACAAGCTCATTGAAGAATGTATGTTGGCGGCTAACGTGAGCACAGCTAAATTCTTAGCCAAGCACAAACTTGATGGTTTATTCCGCGTACATAACGGACCCAAACCCAGTAAGTTAGAAAATTTGCGTGCATTCTTGGGTGAAATGGGTCTGTCATTACAAGGTGGTGAAGAGCCAAAACCTAAACACTATCAAGCGTTGTTAAGTTCTATTAAGGGCCGTCCAGACGCTAATTTAGTGCAAACGGTCATGCTTCGCTCATTAAGCCAGGCAGTCTATACACCAGAAAACGAAGGCCATTTTGGTTTAGGCTACGATGCCTACGCTCACTTCACTTCGCCCATTCGCCGTTACCCTGATTTGTTGGTGCATCGCGCTATTCGTGGTGTGATTCAAAGCAAACATTCAAGCCGTTACGTGAAGCGTATTAAAGCCACTCAGCAACAGCCTAAGTCTCCATGGTACCCCTATTCCACGGCAGACGTTGTGGTGTTGGGCGAGCATTGCTCCATGGCAGAGCGCCGCGCCGACGCAGCCGTGTGGGATGTAGAAGGCTGGCTTAAATGTGAATATATGCAAGGCCATATTGGTGACTATTTCTACGGCACCATTAATGCCGTCACTAGTTTTGGTTTATTTGTAGAGCTGGAAGACGTGTATGTAGAAGGCCTGGTGCACATCAGCGCACTGCCTGGCGATTATTACCACTTTGACGCCGCAAAACACCGCTTACAAGGTGAGCGCAGTGGTCGTAGCTTCCGTTTGGGCGATACCATTGAAGTTCAGGTAATGCGGGTGGATTTGGACGAAAAGAAGATCGATTTTGAACTGGCGGAAAAGCCACCCAAAAAGCTCGCCAAGCGGTCTAAATCTAAATCACGTCAAAGGTAATTGAAGCTCCTGTTATGGCCACTATAGAGTACGTGTTTGGCATTCATGCCGTACAAACCAAATTGCAGCGTAACCCAGAGCGGGTGCAAGAAATCTGGTTGCAAGAAGGTCGTGAAGATCAACGTCTGAACCAAGTGAAGGCATTGGCGGACGAGCAGGGCATAGAGTGCCAAATTATGCCTCGGCGCGAGCTAGACAGTAAAGTTAAAGGTCGTCATCAAGGCATCGTAGCCGCATGTACGCCAAGCCCCGCAAAGGATGAAAACTTCCTTAAGGAGTTGCTTGCAGAGCTTACGGAGCCGGCCTTTTTGTTGGTATTAGATGGCGTCACCGACCCCCATAACTTGGGTGCTTGTTTGCGCACCGCAGACGCCGCCGGTGTACATGCCGTGATTGCGCCTAAAGACAAATCTGCTTCTTTAAATAGCACCGTTAGCAAAGTGGCCTGCGGAGCGGCAGAAAGCATGCCCTTCGTCCAAGTGACCAACTTAGCCCGTTGCCTTAAGAGTTTGCAAGCCGC
>JAQRMV010000056.1 GCA_028598985.1 Gammaproteobacteria bacterium | reverse complement strand
AAATCATGTAGGAAAGCCAGTGGCTTAATCACATTGGTTTTGCCACTACCGTTGGGTCCCATCACAGCAAGAATTTTGGATACACGCTGGCCTGCCTTAGCTGGGTGAAACCTTTACGCTGCACATGAATTAAATTCAAGTAATTGGGGATGGATTTGGCTGCGTGTGGCGCTTATCTTAACAGTCATTAGATAGAGAGGGACAATACTATGAGCGCTAGTAATTCAGCCACTTCAATACTTGCCCCTGCAGTGTCGCCGGTCCAGCCGTCTAAACGCTGCAACATCATCCGACGCATTAGCCAACCGCCAGCGGCCATGACCAATACCATGGATAACATTAACCCACCATTTAAATAAAGCGCCAGCAATATACAAACCAGCAGCCACACCCAAATCCATATTGCCTGGGCATGATTTTTTAACTGTGACCCTAAACCTTGGGCCCTTACATAGGGGGTGTGTACCACTAACAGCATGGCCTGCACACGTGCCAACACCGGCACTAATAACAAACCCCACCAAAGCCAATGAGGGCCGCCTTGCAATAACGTAATCACTTGCGTTAAAGCCAGCCACTTTAGTAATAATACTAATACCAGCACAACAACCGCCGCCGGGCCACAAGTCGGATCTTTCATTAAATCTAAGGTGCGCTGCTTATCCCCAAAACCACCTAACCAAGCATCTGCACTATCGGCCAAACCATCCAAATGCAGCGCACCGGTTATCCAAACCCATAACACCAGCACTAAGCCTGCCTGCATTGCAGGACTCATAGGCACATTGAACTGCAGCAATAGCCAAGGAAGAATCAGCAACCAACCTCCAATAACAAGCCCAACTACAGGGTAGTATAGCAACGCCTTACCGGCTACTTGTTCTGATGGTACTGTATTTGCGATGGCAAACACGCGATACACGGGTATGCGAGTAAGGAATTGAAAAGCTAAGATTAATGCGTGGTAATGTTGTTTCATCATCACAGCATATCCTGCGCAGAAGAAAAGTCTACACTCAGGTGATAATCGTGTTCGCCATGCTTATTGTTAAAACACGCCACATTAAGATTAGCTACACCGCCGTAAGGCACTGCTAGATTAAACAAGCCTTTGGGCTGCATGTGTAATATAGAACCCAGAATAGCTCTTATCACGCCGCCATGGGTAACCACCAATAAATGTTTACATTGTTGGGCCAAAGCACTTTTTACATGCTCATGCAGGGCCGCCATAGCCCGGGTTTGTACCTGTTCGACAGATTCGCCATTAGGCGCCGAGCCTTGCATGGGGTTATCCCAGAATGCGGTGACTGCAGCTTGCTGGGTACGCCATATTTCTGCCCGCAACTTGCCATCCCAATCACCAAAAGACATTTCTTGAAACCGCTCGTCTAGCTTATGGGTCGGTGGGATTTGCTCCGAAAAATGCGCACAACGTTGCAAATGAGAGCTCACTAGATAATCTACAGGAGTAGAAAAGCCATCATAGGCTTGTTGCATTTGCGCCAACCCATGGGGAGTTAGGGCAACATCTGAGTGGCCACGGTAAATGCCATCGACTTGTGTTTTACCGTGGCGTAACAAACTAATGCGCATTTAAGAGCCTAATTTAGACTGACTTTTCTGACACAGCCGCTTCTGCAAAAGTGGCCATTTCATTATGGGTCACACAAGCGCTTTTAAGGATAGACAAAGCCACACCTGCTCCACTACCTTCGCCCAATCGCATACCCAAATCAAGAATGGTCTCTGCATCTAGTGAGGCCATCATGGCTTGGTGGCCCGGCTCGGCTGAGGCGTGGGCAAAAAACATCCAATTCACCACCTCTGGTTGAATTTTAGCCGCCAAAATAGCGGCCGAAGTGGTAATAAAGCCATCAACCAAAATCGCCATGCCTACTTGGGCGGCACGAATGTAAGCCCCTACTAACGCCGCAATTTCTAAACCACCTACATGGCGTAGTGCCTGTACAGGGTCTGTCATTGCCTCGGCATGTTTTGCCAATGCAGCTTCTATCACTTGCCCTTTATGTGACACCCCTTTGGCATCTAAACCCGTACCCGGACCCACCAAACTGGTTACACTTTGCTGCGTAGCCCATGCCGCCAAAGCCGTGGCCGATGAGGTATTGGCAATACCCATATCACCACCAATGAATAACGTCACCTTGTTCGCTGCCGCTCGATCAACAGCGGCCTTGCCTGCGCCCATCGCCTGTGAGAGCTGCTCTTGCGTCATTGCCGCTTGATGTGCAAAGTTAGAAGTGCCTGCCATAATGGTGTTATTGACTATGTTTTCCATGGCCGACAGGTCTACTACGGTACCCAAATTAACCACTTCAAACTGCGCGTTATTTTGTCGAGCTAAGGCACAAATAGCAGCACCACCACGGGAGAAGTTCTTCACCATTTCCCCCGTTACCACTTGAGGAAAGGCCGACACTCCTTCTGCAGCAATGCCATGATCACCTGCAAAAACAACAACTTGAGCGTTATCTACGCTGGGTTTGTGGGTGCCCTGCATGGCACATAAACGCACAGCCATACTTTCTAAACTGCCCAAAGATCCTGGAGGCTTAGTAAGCTGACCTTGGCGTTCTAAACCTTGCGCTTGTGTGACGGTGTTCAATGCTGCTATAGATTGGTTAATCCATTCAAGTGTCATAATATTTTCTACTTCTGGTTAATGGGTAGGTTTACCGCTTTAAATTTAATGGCAACCCGGCAACAGCCAAAGTTACCTCATCGCATACCTGCGCTAGGCGCTGATTCATCAGCCCCGAATAGTCCTGAAATTGACGACTTAGCTCACCCATAGGCACGATACCCGAACCCACTTCATTGCTCACTAAGATCAGCTGATGGCGTGTATTAACCACCTGCTCTATTAATTCATCCATTACAACTTCGATATCTACAGTATTGGTGAACAAATGATTGCTAAGCCATAATGTTAAGCAATCTACCAATACACAACACGGATCCTGGTCAAGATCAGCCAGGGTGCGCGACAATGCTAACGGTTCTTCCACTAAACGCCAGTGCTTAGGCCTGCGCTGTTGATGAATGGCAACTCGGCTAGCCATACTCCCCTGCTCACCATGGGCTTTTATTTCTGCAGTTGCCACGTAGACCACCTGTAAGCCGCTTTTAATGGCAGCTTGCTCGGCCAAGGTACTTTTGCCCGATCTAGCACCGCCTAAAAACAGTTGTCGCAGGGGAGCTATGGGGGTCATGGTGTAATCCGAGAAGTTGAAATATCTATTAGGCCCACAGTTTATCGTGATCCATTGTTGTTGAATACTTAAAAGCGACCCTCATTACTCAATCTTAGAGCATTCACCTTGTCGACCTTTGCTGCGATGGGTACACTGCCATACCCAACAAGGAATCATCATCGTGAAAAAGCCCTCTGACAGTACCCAGCACCAACAAAAAATGAGCAAAGTTAAACTACAAATAGACCGCCAAATCGCCAAAGCCGATAAAGACCAAGGCGTTTGCGTATTATTAACCGGCAACGGCAAAGGTAAAAGTAGTTCGGCCTTTGGCATGTTAGCAAGGAGCTTAGGGTACGGCCACAACTGCGCTGTTGTGCAATTTATTAAGGGCGATTGGGAATGTGGTGAAGAGCTGTTTTTTAGTCAACATCCCAAGGTGTCTTATCATGCCATGGGTGCCGGGTTTACCTGGGAAACTCAAAATCAATCAGCCGATCAAGCCGCTGCAGAAAAAGCGTGGGGCTTGGCGGCTTCATTGCTGGCAGACAGTAAAATTGATTTTTTAATTTTAGACGAGCTTACCTATATGTTTAGCCATGGCTGGCTAGATTTAGATAAGGTAATTCAAGCTATTCAAAATCGTCCATCACAAATGAACTTAGTGATTACCGGCAGGGGTGCTCCAGAAGGGCTAATAACCGCTTGTGATACGGTGAGCCATATTAAAGATATAAAACATGCCTTTAGAAGTGGCATTAAAGCCCAGCGTGGCATAGAATTTTAGATTACACTTTGTGCACACATGGCAACGACATTTTGTAGATAAAAAAATGGCCTGAGTTACCCCAGGCCATAAAATCGCCACTAATGCTGTGGAAAGCCTCTTCACTTTACCTGTAGCTCTTCAAGCTGCCTAGTAAATGGCTTAAAATTCAGAATAGTTCCTAGACCTTTTTACACACTTGCTAAATTGAGACCCACACCATGGCTATTGCCTTATTTTTTGGTTCCACCACCGGTAATACCGAAGACATTGCCGACCAAATTCGGGACCTATTAGGTGCAGACAAGGTAGATATATATAACGTGGCGGATGATTCTGTAAGCCTAATGCTAGATTACGACACGATAATCTGTGGTATCCCAACCTGGGATTACGGCGAACTACAAGCCGACTGGGAAGACATATGGGATGAACTAGACAACCTAGACATGAATGGCAAGCAATTTGCCTGCTTTGGGTGTGGTGACCAAATCGGTTACCCCGAATGGTATCAAGACGCTGTAGGACTGTTGCACGACAAATTAAAAGCTCAAGGCGGCAACCCCATTGGCTACTGGCCGACTGAAGGTTACCAATTTGAAACATCCAAAGCCACCACCGAGGATGGCAGCCAATTTGTAGGCTTAGCGATAGATGAAGACAGCCAACACGAACTCACAGATCAGCGAGTTTCTGCTTGGTGCGCATTGTTGTTAGAGGAAATGGTGTTATAAAGCAACCAGGCCAAAGCCAAGAGCTGCAAACCTAACCCCCACAACCAAGCCGTTGCATAGGCAGATTGAGGGTACACGCCTTGTGCATCCGCAGGCCACAGATTGACCACCACTCCTAGCCCCCACTGACAAGCAAAAGCCACTACAAACACACACAAGTTCAAGCTCGTATTCACACGCCCTACAAGGCCTTTGGGAACAGCTTGAGACAAATAGGCATACATCAATACACCCGAAGTGCCAAAAAACCCACTCACACTCCACCATAAATGATGCCACTGGCTTAATTCTTGAATAATGACCCACTGACTCACGATGTACACAACCATACCGCTTACGCTAACCACATAAGCACTAATGCCAAACCGCTGCAAATTGGCAGCAAGCCAACCCAACACAACAAACCCAGCGGTCATGGCAAGGGCCATAGTAAGTATTACCTGAGCCGCCTCAGTCTCAGATAAAGCCAAATAATCCCGCAGCCAATAACCAGACCACAAGCCAACAAACGCTCCAAAAACACCCTGAGTGGCCACCGATAAAGGTGCCAATTGGTAAAAGCGCGGGCTTTTAACCACCTGCCAAAGCTGGAATAGCTGCTGCCCAAGGTTTAAGCCTTGGGAACGGATATTATATTTTGGCACCAAGGTGTAAACCAATATACTGGACAAAACGGACGCTATTGCCAGAGCCTGAAACAATAGGCGCCAGTCGCCCCACGTTAAGAACCACTGCACTGGGGTAGAGGCTGACACTACGCCAAGACCGCCTGCCATCAGTTGCAAACCATTAACCAAAGGTAATTTTTGCGAGGGTAATAGATTGGCATAAGCCGTAAAGGCTGCCATTAAACACGCAGACACACCAATGCCAATTAGCCCTCGGCCGATCAGCAAACCTATTGCAGAATCTGCACAGGAAAACACTAGCGCGCCAAGGGCAGCCAACAACAGCAATGCCGCGCTAACTTTGCGGCTTTCATAACGGTCTAACAATAAACCCAAGGGCAGCTGACAAAGGGCAAAGGTTAGTAAATATATGCTACTTATAAAACCCATCTGATTAGCGTTAAGCCCAAACTCTTGCACCAAATCAGGGGCAATCACCACATTAACCACGCGGTATAAAAAAGATAAAAAATAGCCGAACGCGAAGGGTAAAAACAACTTCAATAACATAAACGCTCCGGGGTTAAGTGTAGGCCTGGATCATCGACACCTTAAGTTAGCAATAAAAAAGCCCCTTAAATCAGGGGCTTAATTATTAACATAAATGCCTTAAGCGATCCCTAAAACGGAATATCATCGTCAAAACCATCATCAAAGCCACCTGCTGGCTGCTGCGGTTGCTGTGCCGCCGCTGGCTGCTGTTGCGGACGGCCTTGGGGGGCTTGCTGAGCGTAATTTTGTTGCGGTGCTTGGCCTTGAGGGGCCTGACCGCCCTGCGCAGCTTGGCCGCCCTGCTGCGGAGTGAAACCACCCGCTTGCGCACCGCCTTGACGGCTATCCAGCATTTGCATTTCTGATGCAACGATTTCAGTGGTATAGCGCTTAACACCATCCTGTTCCCACTGGCGCGTACGCAAAGAACCTTCCACGTATATTTTTGAACCCTTCCGTACATATTCGCCTGCAATTTCTGCAAGGCGGTTAAAAAACACCACTCGGTGCCATTCGGTACGTTCTTGTGGTTGACCGGTTTGTTTGTCTTTCCATGATTCTGATGTAGCTAAAGTAAGGTTGGTTACCGCACCGCCAGAAGGCATATAACGGGTTTCTGGGTCTCCGCCCACATTACCTACTAAAATAACTTTATTGACGCCTCGTGCCATGATCTTCTCCTGCTGTATGAGTATTAAGTTTCTGTATGTGCTAGCACATTAAATATCCAATTCAACGGAATTGGGCTGCAAATTATAGGCCTTATACGCCAACTATTCAAAGCCTATATTACATTGCTTCTACCTTTAACTAACGCCTATAATGGGTGGTTTGGCCCTGAGTAAATTAATCCATGGATACCATCATAGTACGCGGTGCTCGCACCCATAACTTAAAGAACATCGACATTGATATCCCGCGTGACAAGCTGGTGGTTATTACTGGATTATCAGGCTCTGGAAAATCTTCTTTAGCATTCGACACCCTCTACGCTGAAGGCCAAAGGCGCTATGTGGAATCTTTATCTACATACGCTCGGCAATTTTTATCCATTATGGAAAAACCCGATATCGACCATATCGAAGGCCTTTCGCCGGCTATTTCCATTGAACAAAAATCCACTTCGCATAATCCTCGCTCTACTGTAGGCACCATCACCGAAATTTACGATTATTTGCGGTTGTTATTTGCCCGCGCGGGTGAGCCACGCTGCCCAGATCATGATCTGCCCTTAGCCGCGCAAACCGTAAGCCAAATGGTAGACCAAGTACTTACCCTAGAAGAAGGTAGACGGTTAATGCTGCTTGCCCCGGTGGTACAAAACCGCAAAGGTGAGCACTTGCATACCTTAGATGAGCTGCGCAGCCAAGGGTATATACGCGCTCGGATAGACGGCACCTTGTGCGACTTAGACGATACCCCTGAGCTAGAAAAAAACAAAAAACACACTATAGAAGTTGTGATCGACCGCGTTAAAGTAAAAGATGGCCTGCAATTACGCTTAGCTGAGTCATTTGAGACCGCCCTAAGCCTAACAGACGGCATTGCTAAAGTAGCCTCTATGGACGATCCTGACGCTGAGGAAATGATCTTTTCTTCACGCTTTGCTTGCCCAACCTGTGGCCACTCTATTGCCGAACTAGAACCCCGCTTATTTAGTTTTAATAGCCCTTCGGGCGCATGTCAATCATGTGATGGATTAGGTATTCGTCAGTTTTTTGATGCAAGTAAAGTAGTGCAGCAACCCGCCAACAGCTTATCTGAAGGCGCTATAAGAGGCTGGGACCGCCGCTCTATCTATTACTACGGCTTACTGAGCGCTATGGCTAAGCATTATGGCTTTAGCATGGAAACCGCTTGGGAAAAACTAGACACTGACATACAAAAACTTGTTCTTTATGGAACCGGGAAAACCGCCATTGAATTTAATTATATTAATGACCGAGGCGATAAGATAAGCCGCAACCATCCTTTTGAAGGCATTATTAATAACATGCAGCGGCGTTACCGCGAGACCGAATCTAATATGGTGCGCGAAGACTTAGGCAAGTTCCTCAACATGCAGCCGTGCCCAAGTTGTGACGGCAGTCGTTTACGCACAGAAGCACGCCATGTCTTTATTGATGGTCTAAATTTACCCCAAATTACCAGCAAAGCTGTGGGCGAAAGTGCAGACTATTTTGCCAATTTAAAGTTGCCCGGCAAGCAGGGCCAAATAGCAGATAAGATCCTAAAAGAAATTCGTCTACGTTTAGATTTTCTTGTAAATGTTGGTTTAGATTACCTAACCTTAGACCGCAATGCAGACACCTTATCGGGTGGTGAAGCACAACGCATTCGTTTAGCCAGCCAAATTGGTGCAGGCTTAGTGGGTGTCATGTACATCCTTGATGAACCCTCTATCGGACTGCACCAAAGGGACAACGAACGCCTCCTTAAAACCCTCATTCACTTGCGTGACCTGGGCAATACCGTGATTGTGGTAGAACACGACGAAGAAGCCGTACGCTTGGCTGATCATGTCATTGACATTGGCCCGGGTGCTGGTATTCACGGCGGCCGTATCGTGGCTCAGGGCACCCCAGAAGAAGTAATGGCTAACCCTAACTCACTAACCGGCCAGTATTTAAGTGGCGTGCAGTGCATTCCTGTACCTAAAAAGCGTAACAAGCCGATCAAAGGCAAGTGGTTAAAGCTTGTTGGTGCCACGGGCAACAACTTACAAAATGTTGACCTTGCGATTCCAGCGGGTCTAATGACCTGTGTTACGGGAGTATCTGGCTCTGGTAAATCCACCCTCATTAATGCAACTTTGTATCCGTTAGCAGCCACTGTACTTAACAAAGCCACTACCCTAGTAGCAGCCCCCCATAAGGCGGTTGAAGGACTGGACCTCATGGACAAGGTAGTGGATATTGATCAAAGCCCTATTGGCCGTACGCCTCGATCTAACCCAGCAACTTATACCGGTATATTCACACCCATTCGTGAATTGTTTTCTGGCACTCAAGAAGCTCGGTCACGGGGATATAAGCCCGGACGCTTTAGTTTTAACGTTAAAGGCGGCCGATGTGAGGCCTGTCAGGGCGATGGTGTAATTAAGGTTGAGATGCATTTTTTACCCGACGTCTACGTGCCTTGTGACGTATGTAAGGGCAAACGTTACAACCGAGAAACTTTAGAGATTCAATACAAAGGTAAAAACATCAGCGAAGTGCTCGACATGACCGTGGAAGCAGCAGTTGATTTTTTTGCGGCGGTTCCCATGATCCATCGACGTTTACAAACATTGATGGATGTAGGGCTCAGTTATATTTGTCTGGGCCAGAATGCAACCACTTTATCCGGTGGCGAAGCGCAACGGGTGAAACTGTCTAGAGAACTTTCAAAGCGTGACACAGGCCAAACCCTATACATTCTTGATGAGCCCACTACGGGCCTGCATTTTGCCGATATTCAGCAGCTCATGCTAGTGTTGCAACGGCTTAGGGATCATGGCAATAGCGTAGTGGTGATTGAACACAACCTAGATGTTATTAAGACCGCTGATTGGATTGTAGACTTAGGCCCTGAGGGTGGCAATAAAGGCGGCCAGATCATTGCAACCGGTACACCTGAGGAAGTTGCAGCCAACCCAGTATCACATACAGGGCGCTTTTTAGGGCCGTTACTGACCAAGAGCGTGACTTAACACACTAGCAGCCTTCTATAAAACCCCAGGCAAAAAAAACCCAGCACCGGGGCTGGGTTTTCTACTTCTGCAGAAGATTACTCGTCGCTAGTTACAGGACGATCAACCAATTCTACATAGGCCATAGGGGCGTTGTCACCAGGGCGGAAGCCGCATTTCATAATACGGATATAGCCACCAGGACGAGCCTCATAACGAGGGCCTAGTTCATTAAACAGCTTGCCAACTGCTTCTTTGCTACGGGTACGAGCAAAGGCCAAACGGCGGTTAGCAACGCTATCTTCCTTAGCAAGGGTGATCAGTGGCTCTGCCACACGACGCAACTCCTTCGCTTTAGGTAGGGTGGTTTTAATCAATTCGTGCTCAAACAAAGAGACAGACATGTTCTTGAACATGGCTTTACGATGAGTGTTGGTACGATTTAGATGACGACCACTTTTACGATGACGCATTTGTTAATTCCTTATCAAACTAAGTTTGAATTTTTAGCCGGTTAAGACGTTAAGCTTGGGTGCCTTTCAACATGGCCGGTGGCCAGTTTTCCAAACGCATTCCAAGAGACAAGCCGCGAGAGGCTAGTACGTCTTTAATTTCGGTCAGTGACTTCTTGCCGAGGTTCGGAGTCTTAAGCAACTCAACTTCGGTGCGCTGAATCAGATCACCAATGAAGTTTAAGTTTTCTGCTTTTAGGCAGTTAGCCGAACGTACGGTTAGCTCAAGATCGTCTACTGGGCGTAGAAGAATCGGATCAATTTCCGGCTCATCAACCTTAGCTTCTGGCTCGTTGTCGTTTTCCAAGGCCACAAACACTGCCATCTGACGTTGCAGAATGGTAGCAGCGCTACGGATTGCTTCTTCTGGATCTAAAGTACCGTTGGTCTCTAGATCAATCACTAGCTTGTCCAAGTTAGTACGCTGTTCTACACGCGCACTTTCAACCGCGTATGCAACTCGCAATACAGGGCTAAAAGAAGCGTCTAGTTGTAGCTTTCCAATGGCGTGAGTTTCGTCTTCGTCAAAGTCGCGAGCGTCGGCTGGCTCATAGCCAGTGCCGGTGCGCACAGTAAGCTGCATCACTAGCTTGGTTGCAGTGTTTAGATGGGCAATCACATGGTCTGGGTTAGCCACTTCAATGTCGTGGCTCAGGGCGATGTCGGCTGCAGTTACAGTACCAGGACCCTCTTTAGTCAGGGTTAGGACTACTTCTTCACCGGCGTGCATGGTTAATGCAACACCCTTAAGGTTAAGCAAGATTTCGATAACGTCTTCTTGCACTCCCTCAATGGAGCTGTATTCATGCTCGACACCGTCAATTTCTACGTCAACGACCGCCGCGCCTGCCATGGAAGACAGTAAAATACGACGTAAAGCATTACCTAAAGTGTGGCCAAAGCCACGCTCTAATGGCTCAAGAATAATCTTAGAGCGGGTATCACTTACACGTTGTACTTCGATGTTACGCGGTGTCAAAATATCGTTGGTTGAAGTCATGGACTCACCTTTCACTGGGGCAATTAATAAAAAGTTTACTTAGAGTAAAGCTCTACAATCAATTGCTCATTAATTTCGGCAGGTAGCTCACTACGCTCTGGTGTACTTTTAAAGGTACCTTCAAGCTTAGTAGTATCTACATCACACCACTCTACTGCGGCACGCTGGGCGGCCAACTCTAGAGCACTTTTGATGCGCAACTGCGATTTTGCCTTCTCACGGATAGAAATTACGTCACCTTCAGCTACTTTGTAGCTTGGGATGTTTACAGTCTGCCCGTTAACCAAAATGCTCTTATGAGAAACAATTTGACGTGCTTCAGCACGAGTAGAGCCAAAGCCCATACGGTAAACAACGTTATCTAAACGTGTCTCTAATAAACCCAACAAGTTAACACCTGTTGCGCCTTTAAGACGATCCGCTTCTTTGTAGTAGTTACGGAATTGACGCTCAAGAACACCGTACATACGACGAACTTTTTGCTTTTCACGTAACTGTGTGCCGAACTCAGACAGACGACTACGGCGTGCGCCGTGTACACCTGGAATGGTATCAGCTTTACATTTTGAATCTAATGCTCGCACACCGCTCTTAAGGAACAAATCTGTTCCTTCACGTCGAGACAGCTTGCAAACAGGTCCAATATATCTTGCCATTTGATCCTACCCCTTTATACGCGACGCTTTTTAGGCGGACGACAACCATTATGAGGAATTGGAGTCACGTCTGTAATGTTGGCAACCTTAAGGCCGCAACCGTTTAAAGCACGAACCGCAGACTCACGTCCTGGTCCTGGGCCTTTAACGAATACATCAATGTTCTTCAATCCAAATTCCATTGCTGCTTTACCAGCACGTTCTGCTGCCACCTGGGCGGCAAATGGAGTGCTTTTACGAGAGCCACGGAAACCAGAACCACCCGCTGTTGCCCAGCTTAGTGTGTTGCCCTGGCGATCGGTTAAAGTAACGATCGTGTTGTTAAAAGAGGCGTGAATGT
Organism: Gammaproteobacteria bacterium; assembly: GCA_028598985.1. Taxonomy (GTDB): domain Bacteria; phylum Pseudomonadota; class Gammaproteobacteria; order Pseudomonadales; family Balneatricaceae; genus Njordibacter. The sequence goes on along the minus strand of JAQRMV010000056.1, from coordinate 2,695 downwards.
GCGCTAGCCCATCCGCTACCTGCTTTTTAACTTTTTTACGTGTACGAGTACCTGGCTTAGCCATGTTGATATCCTGTACTTATGTTTATCGGCGAATAGGCTTAGTCGGGCCCTTACGGGTCCGTGCGTTAGTCTTGGTACGTTGACCACGTAGCGGTAAGCTACGACGGTGACGTAGACCACGGTAACAACCTAAGTCCATTAATCGCTTAATGTTCATTGAGATTTCGCGACGCAAATCGCCTTCAACGCTCATTGCAGCAATGGCGTTACGAATCTCATCTAATTTCTCTTCACCCAAATCACTGATCTTGGTGCTTTCCACAATGTTGAGGTCGGCACAGATCTTTTGAGCAGTAGGTCGGCCAATACCAAAGACATAAGTCAACGAGATAACCGTATGCTTATGATCTGGAATATTGACGCCAGCTATACGAGCCATTCAATTTACTCCGTTCGAGGCACTCAAAAAGCGCTTCGTTTCTATTCTCTTCGTCACAGAAGGCGGCGAATTATACATTCGATACCTTCCAAGGTCAAACAAGCTTAGCCTTGGCGCTGCTTATGGCGCGGCTCTACTTTGCAGATCACGCGAACTACACCTTTGCGACGCACGACTGTGCAGTTTCGGCACATTTTCTTTACAGATGCACGTACTTTCATTTCGAACTCCTAAATTCTTGGGGTTAACCTTGGACTTAACCTAACAGTCCGCCATTACCCTTTAAATTCGATTTCTTCATCAGGGAACTATACTGGTTGGACATCAAGTGAGATTGTACTTGGGACATGAAATCCATAACCACAACTACAACGATCAACAGTGATGTACCACCAAAGTAAAAAGGCACATTCCATGCGATTACTAAAAACTGCGGCATTAGCGAAACCGCGGTAATGTAAAGCGCACCGAATAACGTTAAGCGACCTAAAACAGTGTCGATATAACGCGCCGATTGTTCACCTGGGCGAATGCCTGGAATAAAAGCTCCAGACTTCTTTAAGTTATCCGCCACGTCTTTTGGGTTAAAGACCAATGCGGTATAAAAGAAGCAAAAGAACACAATACTTACTGCAAACAGAAGTATGTATAGGGGCTGACCCGGCGCAAGCGCCAAGGAAATATCCTGCACCCATTGCATATTATCTGCTTGACCAAACCACTGACCAATTGAAGCCGGTAGTAAAAGAATGGCCGATGCAAAAATTGGCGGTATTACCCCCGCCATATTCACCTTCAAAGGCAAATGGCTGGACTGAGCGGCGAATACCTTATTGCCTTGCTGACGCTTGGCATAATTAACGGTAATTCGACGCTGACCACGCTCCATGAACACCACAAATGCGATGGTCGCGAGCGCCAGTACGGCGATTGCCAGCAGGGCGATAATGTTTAAGTCGCCTTGACGGGCAGCCTCAAACGATTGTCCTACCGCACCAGGAAGACCTGATACGATACCTGCAAAGATGAGTATTGAGATGCCGTTACCAATGCCCTTTTCTGTCACTTGCTCACCAAGCCACATTAAGAACACCGCACCAGACACCAAGGTTATGACTGCAACGAAATAAAAGCTGAGGTCCGCATTAAAGGCAATTCCTTGCCCAGCAAGACCGACCGCCATAGCTAAAGACTGTATCGTGGCTAATAACACGGTACCGTAGCGGGTGTATTGACTTATTTTCCGTCGACCAGCTTCACCTTCCTTCTTCAGCTGCTCTAACTGTGGACTTACCACAGTCATAAGCTGCATGATTATCGAAGCCGAAATGTAGGGCATAATGCCCAAGGCTAAGATACTCATGCGCTCCAATGCACCACCCGAAAACATGTTAAACATGCTCAGGATAGTGCCTTGATTTTGCTCGAACATAGCGGCAAGGCGGTCTGGGTTAATTCCAGGAACTGGAATGTGTGCCCCGATACGATACACCAAAATGGCGATCAGAACGAAGCGCAAGCGAGACCATAGCTCACTTAACCCACCTTGATTGCCCGCTGGCGATTTACCTTGCTTTGCCATACTATGCCTCGATCTTACCGCCAGCCGCTTCAATAGCAGCTGCAGCGCCCTTAGTTGCGCGCAAACCTTTGACAGTCACTGCCTTGGTTATTTCGCCACTAAGGATTATTTTGGCGTCTTTCATGCGATCGTTGATCACGTCAGCAGCTTGTAGCGCTGCTAAGTCGATCACGTCAACATTCATACTTGCCAATTCGCTTAAACGCACTTCAGCAACAAATGCTGCTTTGCGCGAGGTAAAACCAAACTTAGGTAGACGCCTTTGTAGAGGCATCTGGCCGCCTTCAAATCCTGGCTTAACACTGCCGCCAGAACGAGACTTTTGACCTTTGTGGCCACGGCCACACGTCTTGCCCAAACCTGAACCGATGCCACGACCTACGCGCTTTGGCGCGTGGGTAGAGCCTTCGGCTGGGGATAGAGTATTTAAACGCATATCAATTTCCCTTATTCGCCTTCAACGCGAACCATGTAGTTGACCTTATTGATCATGCCACGTACAGATGGAGTGTCTTCCACTTCTACTGTATGCCACATGCGCTTGAGGCCAAGACCCTTGACGCAATCACGGTGACGTGGCAATTTGCCATGCACGCTGCGCACAAGGGTGACCTTGATCATAGACTTTGCTTTTGCCATGACTAATTACCCCAATATTTCTTCGACAGTTT
>JAQRMV010000055.1:5521-14807 GCA_028598985.1 Gammaproteobacteria bacterium | reverse complement strand
TTTGCGTTCCCACGCAGAGCATGGGAACGAGAGTACGAGAGTTGCGGTTTGTGTTCCCACGCGGAGCATGGGAACGAGAGTTCTGGTTTGCGGTTTGTGTTTTTCTGGTTCCCATGCTCTGCGTGGGAACCTCAACCTACCCCTGAGTTAACAACTCTCGCAAATCTATAATAGCCGCATTAGCGCGCGCAATGTAAGACGCCATCACCAGGGAATGATTAGCCACCAAACCAAAACCCGAACCGTTCATAATCATAGGGCTCCATACGGATTCTTGGGTAGATTCAAGTTCACGAATAATTTGCCGCAAGCTCACTAGGGCGTTTTTCTTTTCTAATACTGCTGCAAAATCCACTTCAACCGCACGCAGTAATTGAATTAAAGCCCAACTTGCACCCCGTGCCTCATAAAACACATCATCGATTTCTGACCAGGGTGTTTTAATTTCTAGTTCTGCGGCGGTATTGGTAGATTGGGTTGCCGCAGTATCGCCAGCCAAATCTGTATTGAGGCGCTTTTGACCAACACTGGCACTCAGTCTTTGGGATAAACTACCCAGCCGAGTCTCTACATCCCCCAGCCAACGAGTTAAATTGTCTGCACGGGCATAGAATTGGGCCTGACTCTGTTGCGAATCTGCTAAACGCTCTAGGTAGCTCTCAAGGGCGTTAATACCGGTGCGGTATTCACCTTCACTAGAAGGTAAAATCCAGCTCGAGCTGTCAAAATTAAACTGTGGCTCGGCAATAGCAAGGTCTTTGTCTTCCGTTGATTGGGATTGCGAGCGGCTAAAATCTTTACGCATTGCACGGGATAAATCACGCACCTGAATTAACACCCCATATTCCCAGTTAGGAATGTTATCCATCCACACCCCTGGCAAAGAAATGTCGTTGGACAAATAACCACCGGGTTTATCCATTAAGGTTTGGGTTAAGTGTAATAATGTCTGCGTGGTGGTGGCGCCAGTGACGGTACCCGCACTAGGCTGTGCAGATAAATCGGGCTCGTTATTCCAATAAAAACCCAATACCATAGCCACAACTAGGTAGGCCGCCAGCAATACACCAACGGCTTTAAACAACCAGTGCTGCCCATCAAAATAGTCTTGTTTAATATTTTGTAAACCCTGCTTTATTTGGGGCACTTGATTCTCCTTGTCTTTGCTAACTAGTTCTCATTTTATATGGTGCTATTTATATGGTGTTAAGGGGCGAACAATTCAAGTTCATCTTTACGGCTAACATAACTCACCTCCACCCGCGGGGGCTGGCTGCGTTTACTGTTAGCCCTAATACGCTGATCCGGATCTGAACTATTTAGGGTTTGATACACCCAGCGAGCCTGTGCATCGGTGGGCGCTACTATAAGCATGGTGCCATTGAGTGCCTGCGTGCGACTGGCCACATGTATGAGCCATTGCTTTAGTTGTTTATCTTCATCCTTTAGCAGCTTGTGTGGCAATAATAATATTTGTGTACGCATGGCGGGTCGTGCTGTTTCTGGCTCTTTAATGATTACTTGCTTTGGGTATGACTTGTTTTGATCAACAGCAGAACCATAACTATCTATCTGTTTTCTCACCCAGCCTAATTCACCATGATTTGGCATCACTTTTTGGGCGCGGGATAAAAACACTCTGGCTTGGGCCACCTTGCCTTTATTAAGGCTCGCGTGGACCAATACATAATAGCGCTGCATCACCTTCTCTTGGGCCGCTAAAGCCTTGGCATTGTACGGGTCTTTGGTGAGCACTCGATTAATGTAATAAAGGGCATTGTCCCCTTCAGGTGTGGTCAACCTATCTTGTTCAAAGGCCCAACCGGCTTCGCCCAGCCAAAATGAGATGGCATCCGTTGGTTTATTAACACCCGATGTTGTTTGAGTACTGTCAAGATCGGTGATTGCAGATGTATGAGCCCCATCCGCTGCATTACTTTTTGGTGCCGAAGCGCTGCCTGGCAAACCTGCACAGGCCGTTAATAATGACCAGGCCCCAATCAAAAAAACAACTCGGAAGTTAAAAAGAAAATGTAAGTGCGGGTGCATCATGGAGCGAATCCGAAATAATTTAGCCTTATTAGGGTAACAGACCCCAGCACACTCCTCTATCATTAAATAAATTACAAAAACTTCGGCAAATTCCTGCCAACATGCTATTATCTTCTTTCAACTTCATTAGTTTATTGCTGTATGGACTATATGTAATGGCGCAAATTTTACTCGTTAACGGCCCCAACCTTAATCTTCTTGGCAAAAGAGAACCAGGTATTTACGGCTCGTTAACACTGGCTCAAATCGAGTCTCAATGCCACGCTCAATGTCAGCAGGCTGGTGTGTCACTGGACTGCGTACAAAGCAATGCCGAACACCAAGTGATAGAAGCCATTCATCAGGCGCCGGATCAAGGCGTAGAATTCATTATCATCAACCCGGCCGCCTTAACCCACACCAGTATTGCCTTACGAGATGCGTTGCTAGGCGTTAACCTGCCTTTTATTGAAGTGCATTTAAGTAATGTGCATCGGCGTGAGGCTTTTCGCCACCATTCCTATTTATCCGACATTGCCCAGGGCGTTATTTGCGGCCTAGGTGCTGACGGTTACCGTTTTGCTATGGACGCCGCCATTGGCCGTCTGAGCAGTTAATTATTATTTTAAAAATATAGAGAGATCCCATGGATATTCGTAAAGTTAAAAAACTCATCGAGTTGCTAGAAGAATCTGACATTAACGAAATTGAAATTAAAGAAGGTGAAGAGTCTGTGCGCATTAGCCGTGGCTCATCCGGTATGATGATGACGTCTGCAGCGCCTGTAATGCAGGCCGCACCCGTTGCCGCCGTTGCCGCTCCAGCCACCGCTCCAAGCGAACCATCCGCCCCGGCTTTAAGCGGCCATGCCGTGGTGTCGCCAATGGTAGGCACCTTTTACCGTTGCCCTTCACCAGGCGCACCAGCGTTTGCAGAAGTGGGCCAAACCGTTAATGCAGGCGACGTCATTTGCATCATCGAAGCCATGAAGATGATGAACCAAATTGAAGCCGATAAATCGGGTACTGTTACCGCGATATTGGTTGAAGACGGCGAAGCCGTTGAGTTTGATCAACCTCTGGTCACCATTGCCTAACGCCCGGAGCTTCCCATGTTAGAAAAAGTTGTAATTGCTAACCGTGGAGAAATCGCCCTGCGTATTTTACGTGCCTGTAAAGAATTAGGCATTAAAACCGTAGCGGTACACTCCAAGGCAGACAAAGATCTAATGCATGTACGTTTGGCTGACGAAGCCGTGTGTATTGGACCTAATTCATCTACCGATAGCTACCTAAATATTCCGCGTATTTTATCTGCTGCCGAAGTCACCGATGCCACAGGCATTCACCCTGGTTACGGTTTTTTAGCAGAAAATGCCGATTTTGCAGAAATGGTAGAAAGCAGCGGCTTTACCTTTATAGGCCCAACCGCTGCCACCATTCGTATAATGGGCGACAAAGTTGCGGCCATTAAAGCCATGCAAAAATCTGGTGTGCCTACGGTGCCTGGCTCCAACGGCCCGCTTGATGACGATACGGAACGCACCATGCGTATTGCTAGAGAAATTGGCTACCCTGTTATCATTAAAGCCTCCGCCGGTGGCGGTGGCCGTGGCATGCGTGTAGTGCACAGCGAAGCTGCTCTGATTAACTCTATTTTTGTCACCAAAGCCGAAGCCAAAGGCGCGTTTGGTAATGATGTAGTGTACATGGAAAAGTTTTTAGAGAATCCACGACATGTAGAAGTGCAGGTTTTGGCCGATGGACAAGGTGGCGCAATTCATCTTTTTGACCGTGACTGTTCCATGCAACGTCGCCATCAAAAAGTGGTTGAAGAAGCCCCTGCGCCTCACATGGATGAGGCAGCACGGGCTAAAGTACTTAAAAGTTGCACCGATGCCTGCCTTGAAATTGGCTACCGTGGCGCGGGTACGTTTGAATTTTTGTATGAAGATGGCGGTTTCTACTTTATCGAAATGAACACTCGTGTTCAGGTAGAGCACCCTGTGACTGAAATGATCACTGGTGTCGACATTATTAAAGAACAGCTACTCATTGCTAGCGGCCTGCCTTTATCTGTGAAGCAAGAAGATGTAGTGATTAATGGCCACGCTTTTGAGTGCCGTATTAACGCAGAAGATGCTAAAACCTTTATGCCAAGCCCAGGTAAAGTGACACAATTCCACGCCCCAGGTGGCTTGGGTGTACGGGTAGATTCACATATCTACAGCGGTTATTCCGTACCGCCATTTTACGATTCTATGATTGCTAAAGTCATTACCCACGCACCTACGCGAGAAGAAGCGTTAAAGCGTATGGAAGTGGCTTTGGATGAAATGATCATCGGCGGCATCAAAACTAACATTCCACTACAACAAGATATTGTACGGGACGCTAGTTTTGCTGAAGGCGGCATGAACATTCACTACTTAGAGAAGAAGCTAGGCCTATAAGCCTGATTTTTTCCTACCACGCCGCCATGGACATCCAAGGCGGCGTTTTTATTTTTGCCTTTTAAAAAAGAGATCATGCAATGCCTTGGGTTCAAATTACTCTGTCATCTAATCCTGAAACTTCTGAGGTGTTAGAGGACATGTTGCTTCTATGCGGCGCGGGTGCCGTGAGTTTACTTGATGGCGCAGATCAGCCCGTATTCGAACCCATAAAAGGCACCACCCCCCTCTGGCAAGACACCCGGGTGATGGGCTTATTTGCAGCGGATACAGATGAAGAGTCTTTGCTCAATTATTTACAAACCGGTTGGCGCGAAGCCTACCCAGAAACGCCCTTTCCTTGCCACAAACTAGAAATACTAGAAGACAAAGATTGGGTACGCGAGTGGATGGAGCGCTTTGAACCCATTCAATTTGGTGAACGCTTGTGGGTTTGTCCAAGCTGGAAACCAGCGCCAGACCCTACCGCAGCCAACCTAATGTTAGACCCAGGCCTAGCCTTTGGCACCGGCAGCCACCCAACAACGGCTTTATGCTTACAATGGATTGCAGAGCAAGACTGGCAAGGTAAAACGGTGATAGATTATGGCTGTGGATCTGGTATTTTAGCCATTGCCGCCTTGCTAATGGGTGCGGACCAGGTAACGGGTGTAGATAACGACACCCAAGCGTTAACGGCCACCACAGACAACGCCCAACGTAATGGCATAGACGCCAGCAAGATCCCCGTATTCTTGCCCCAACACACGCCCACCCTGTCGGTGGATGTGATGCTTGCCAATATATTGGCTGGGCCATTAATCGACATGGCCTCGCGCTTGGCAGAGCTCACCAAGTCAGGTGGTTTAATTGCCCTTTCTGGCATTCTAGAGCATCAAGCCGATGCCGTTATAGAAGCCTATAGTCCCTGGTTTAATATGCACACAGTGGTTTCTAAAGACGAATGGGTGCGTATTGATGGACACAAACGGTAAGCCATCATGGATTTTACAACGGCACAGCTGATTGCCATAAGTGCTATTTTTGTTTGGTCTGGCTTTGTGCGTGCCGGCCTTGGTTTTGGTGGTGCAGCGCTCGCTTTACCTTTATTACTCATGGTAGTCGATCAGCCTCTGTTCTTTTTACCCATTGTCGCCACTCATCTGCTCTTTTTCTCCAGCATCACCACCGGCCTCAGTATTAAAAACCTAGACCGGGCGTTTTTGCGCCAATCCTTAAGTTGGATGATCATCCCTAAGCTAGTAGGCGTCATTGGCTTACTAAGCCTACCCAATGAATGGATGGTGCTGATCATTTATGCCATCACTGGCTTTTATGCCATTACATGGATCTTAAAATGGGAAATTCGTAGCCAATCTCCATGGGTGGATCGTTTATTATTGATATTAGGCGGCTACTTTAGTGGTGTATCACTGATTGGTGCGCCATTAATTATCGCGGTAGCTGTGCGTAAAGTAGCGATTGAAAGTTATCGAGACACCTTATTTGCACTGTGGTTTATTTTAGTGGTGATCAAAATGTCGGCCTTTGCCATAGCGGGTGTAGATCTGCAATGGCAATGGTCTCTAATGCTACTGGCGCCCACGGCTATAGGCCATTTATTAGGCCTTAAATTTCACCAACAAATGCTCAAACGTGACCCGAAAATAGTTCGCCAGTGGATTGGTAGCGGCTTGCTGGCCATTATTTGTATTGCCCTGTTGCAATAAAATCTGCTTACAGTCATTTAATCTCGGCCATATAGTGGTTATATTTTTAGTTCAAGCGGCCTAGATCAATTGAACATTTTTTGTACAACTCGTACAATAGTGCTATTGGGTTTTTAACCCCACTTTAGGCAAATTTTAGGCATTCCTGCACCTTGCAATGAATCACTCAAACGTCATTCACGGCTTTGCCATTGGTCCTCATCAGCTTGAAAACGGCTTGATTTTGGCGCCTATGGCAGGCATTACAGACCGCCCATTTCGGCATTTATGCCGTCAGCTTGGCGCGGGGTTAGCCGTTGCAGAAATGGTCACATCCGATACATCTTTGTGGCATACACAAAAATCTCAACGGCGTTTGCCCCATGCAGACGACAGCCTGCCTGTAAGTGTACAAATTGCCGGTAGCGACCCTGCACAAATGGCCCATGCTGCCCAAGCCAACGTGGCCCTTGGCGCACAAATTATTGACATCAACATGGGCTGCCCTGCTAAAAAAGTACTTAAAAAGGCCGCCGGTTCTGCATTGTTACGCGAGCCGAAGCTAGTTAAAAACATTTTACAAGCCGTGGTATCTGCCGTAGACGTACCTGTCACCTTAAAAATTCGTACTGGCTGGAGCAAAGAGCAGCGTAATGGTTTGGATATTGCCAACATTGCTCAAGATGCAGGCATTAAGGCACTAGCTGTGCATGGCAGAACCCGTGCCTGTGGTTTTAAAGGTGAAGTTGAGTACGATACCATCGCCAACATTAAACAAACCATAGAAATACCAGTGATTGCTAACGGTGACATTAACAACGTAGAAGACGCAGCACACGTGCTTGCTTACACTTTGGCCGATGGATTAATGTTAGGCCGAGGGGCCCAAGGCAACCCTTGGCTGTTCCAGCAAGTGCATCATTACCTTGTGCACCAAAAGCCCTTAGCCAAACCTAGCCATGAAGTTATATGGCACGTATTGCAACAACATTTGCAGGGGCTTTACGCACTTTATGGTGAAGTAATGGGGCCGCGCATCGCGCGCAAACATGTAGGTTGGTATCTAAAACAAGAACCTGCCCATAGAAAGGCCTTTAATCAGCTACAGGACTCGCACCAACAGATTCAGTTTTTAAACCACTATTTTGCCCACCTGATACAGCAGGCGGCTTAATACTATGAGTTCTAATATAAAAGAAACCATGAATAGCATGACCGAAACCAACATTATTAATGACACCATAAATCAAGCACAGCAGAATACGTCTCAGTCTTTGCGTCAAAGTGTGGAGCAGTCTTTAAAACAATATTTTAACGAACTTGATGGCCAAAAAACCAACGAGTTATATGACTTATTTATGCAACAGGTGGAAGCACCTTTGTTTGAATGCGTTATGCAGCATACGCAAGATAACCAATCCAAGGCCGCCGCTTTATTAGGCCTTAATCGAGGCACTTTGCGTAAAAAATTGAAACAGTACGATTTACTTTAGACAGCCAAAACTTCAGCAGTTAAAAGGACACAATCATGTCGGATACACACGCCATTCGCCGCGCTTTACTCAGCGTTTCAGACAAACAAGGCATCGTTGAATTTGCCCAACAATTGGTTAAATCCGGCGTGGAAATACTTTCCACGGGTGGTACTTATAAGCTCCTCACGGATGCGGGTGTCACGGCTACCGAAGTGTCTGACTACACGGGGTTCCCAGAGATGATGGATGGGCGTGTAAAAACACTCCACCCTAAAATTCACGGCGGCATCTTAGGGCGTCGCGGACAAGATGATGAGGTGATGACAGCACATGGTATTGATGCAATCGACTTAGTCGTGGTGAACTTATATCCTTTTAAAACCACTATTGAACGTGATGACTGCACCTTAGACATGGCTATTGAAAATATCGATATTGGTGGCCCTACCATGGTTCGTTCGGCAGCCAAAAACAACAAACACGTAGCCATTGTGGTTAACTGCAGCGACTATGCAGACATCCTTGAAGAAATGCACGCTATGGGTGGCCTAAGCCAAGGCACACGCACTGATTTAGCCTGTAAAGCGTTTGAACATACCGCTATGTATGATGGCGCTATTGCCAATTATTTAGGGGCGCAATTAGAAGCCAATTCTAAGTTTCCTCGCACTTTTAATACGCAGCTAACGAAAGTACAAGATATGCGCTATGGTGAAAACCCCCACCAAAATGCCGCATTCTATATTGAGCATGAACCTAAAGAAGCCAGTGTAGCTACCGCTTCACAGGTGCAAGGCAAAGCCTTATCTTTTAATAACATTGCTGACACAGACTCCGCTTTAGAATGTGTGAAAGCCTTTCAAGACCCCGCCTGTGTGATTGTCAAACATGCCAACCCTTGTGGTGTGGCCATGGGCTCCGACATTACCGAAGCCTACGAAAAAGCCTACAGTACAGATTCTACTTCTGCTTTTGGCGGTATTATTGCCTTTAACCGAGAGCTGGATTCAGCCACCGCTCAGCGTATTATTGATCGCCAATTTGTAGAGGTGATCATTGCACCCAGTGTAAGCATCTCGGCAGCAGCAGCCCTGGCTCGTAAACCCAACGTGCGAGTATTAAGCTGTGGCAATTTACCCCACTTACACGTGGCCGAGTTGGACTATAAACGTGTGACCGGTGGTTTGTTAGTGCAAGACCGTGACCTTGGCCAAATGCTAGAAGCCGACCTAAAAATTGTCAGTGAGCGAATGCCTACCGAAGCCGAAATGCACGACCTGCAGTTTGCTTGGAAAGTGGCTAAGTATGTTAAGTCTAACGCCATTGTATATTGCAAAGGCGGCATGACTATTGGTGTAGGCGCAGGCCAAATGAGCCGCGTATATAGCGCGAAAATTGCCGGCATTAAGGCCAGCGACGAGGGTTTAGAAGTTAAAGGATCGGTGATGGCATCCGACGCCTTTTTCCCCTTCCGTGACGGCATTGATGCAGCCGCTGCAGCGGGTATCAGCGCTATTATTCAGCCGGGTGGGTCTATGCGTGATGATGAAATTATTGCCGCAGCTAATGAGCACAATATTAGTATGATATTTACCGGCATGCGTCACTTCCGCCATTAACCAAAAGAATGCATGTCACCT
>JAQRMV010000055.1:3703-5421 GCA_028598985.1 Gammaproteobacteria bacterium | reverse complement strand
GGAACCAGAAATAGTTTTTTATAACAGGCTTAAAACAATGAATGTATTAATTATCGGTAGTGGCGGTCGTGAACACGCCTTAGCATGGCAAGCGTCAAAAAACCGAGGTGTACACAAGATATTTGTAGCGCCCGGCAATGCGGGTACGGCTTTAGAAAACAAAACCGAAAATGTAGATATAAACGTATTAGACCTACAAGGCCTATTGGATTTTGCCAAAAGTAACAATGTAGACCTTACCATTGTAGGCCCCGAGGCACCGTTAGTGGCTGGCATTGTAGATCTATTTCGTGAGGCCGACATGGACATTTTTGGCCCTACTCAAGGTGCCGCCCAGTTGGAAGGGTCTAAAGCCTTTGCTAAAGACTTTCTTAAACGCCATCACATACCTACGGCGGCCTATGAGACTTTCACTGAAATTGCTCCAGCCCTTGCATATATAAAGACTCAAGGCGCACCCATTGTAGTTAAAGCCGACGGTTTAGCGGCCGGCAAAGGCGTGATTATAGCCGACACTGTAGAACAAGCCTGTGCTGCAGTAGAGGACATGCTCGCGGGTAACGCATTTGGTGATGCCGGTAGCCGTGTGGTTATAGAAGAGTTTCTGGTGGGTGAAGAAGCTAGTTTTATTGTTATGGCCGACGGCAAAAACGTGCTGCCATTAGCGTCTAGTCAAGATCACAAAGCCCGTGACGAAGGTGACCTAGGCCCTAACACTGGCGGCATGGGCGCCTATTCACCTGCCCCAGTGGTTGATGAGGCCATGCACCAACGCATTATGGATGAAGTGATTATGCCAACCATTAAAGGCATGGCTGCCGATGGTTATGTGTATACGGGCTTTCTATACGCAGGCATCATGGTGAGTGCCGATGGCACACCTAAAGTACTAGAATTTAATTGCCGTTTTGGAGACCCAGAAACTCAGCCTATTATGATGCGTCTTAAAAACAGCATTGTAGAGCTGTGTGTCGCTGGCACTATGGGTGTACTAGATCAGACCGTTGCATACTGGGATAACCGTCCTGCCGTGGGGGTGGTGCTTGCCGCTAAAGGTTACCCAGACAGCTATCCTAAGGGTGACGTGATTCGCCTACCGACGGAAACGGATAACAACTGTAAAATTTTCCATGCCGGCACCGCCCTTAATGAAATGGGCGAAGTAGTGACTAATGGTGGTCGAGTATTGTGTGCCGTATCTTTAGGAGACACCGTGGGCACCGCCCAGCACTTAGCCTACGAGCTTGCCGACCAAGTGAGCTGGGAAGGCAAATTTTGCCGCCGTGACATAGCGTATCGGGCTATTGCCCGTGAACAATTACATTAACCGATGGCTGCTATAACTACTATGACCACTATTTTTGACAAAATCATTAGCCGTGAAATTCCAGCGGATATCGTTTACGAAGACGATTTAGTATTAGCATTTAAAGACATTGCACCTAAAGCACCGGTGCATTATTTGATTATCCCAAAACAACCTATTGCCACCTTGAATGATGCTAATACCGAGCACCAAGCCTTGCTAGGCCATATGATGCTTACTGCAGCTCAGTTAGCTAAACAGTCCGGTGTGGCCGAAGGTGGTTATCGAGTGCAAATGAATTGCAATCCTGACGGCGGGCAAGTGGTGTATCACATCCACTTGCACATGATGGGCGGCAAGGCGTTTAGCGCCTAAACTGCGCATTCCCACGCAGAGCGTGGGAACGAGAAAA
>JAQRMV010000055.1:0-3603 GCA_028598985.1 Gammaproteobacteria bacterium | reverse complement strand
AACTAGAGCAATGCCTTAAGCGCCAACACCAAGGTGTCACACTCACTCGAGCTACCCACGCTTATTCGTAGATAATTTGTAATGCGCGGGCTACTGGTGAGATGGCGTACAATAATTCCGCGTTTGCGCAATAATAGCGCAATATCTTTGGCTGCCATGTGGGCATGGGTAACGAATAAAAAGTTAGCATAAGATTGAGTCATGCTAAAGCCTAGCGCTTGTAGTTGAAGCGCTAGCTTGTCTCGTTGGGCAATATTAGCCTGACATGTGTGCTGAAAATAATCTTCATCTTCAATGGCTGCAATAGCACCTGCCTGAGCTTCTCGGCTTAGGGGGTAGGAATTAAAACTATTCTTTACCCGCTCTAGCGCTTCAATCAAATGATGTTGGCCAAAAGCAAACCCTACTCGTAAACCGGCAAGGGATCGGGATTTAGACAAGGTTTGAATCACTAGTAAGTTATCAAAGGCTGGCACTAATTCGATTGCCGATTGGCCGCCAAAATCAATATATGCCTCATCAATCACGACTACCCTATCGGGGTTGGCTGTAAGTAGCTGGCGAATGGCTGTTAAACCCAACAACTCGCCAGTAGGCGCATTAGGGTTAGCAAGAATCACGCCGCCATTAGGGCTTTGGTAGTCTGCCACGTTAATGGTGAGATCCTTGGCAAGGGGAACTTCGTCTTTCTCTATACCATACAAACCACAATAAACAGGGTAAAAGCTGTAGCTTATGTCGGGGAACAATAACGCTTGGTCATGTTGTAATAATGCCTGAAAAGCATGGGCTAACACTTCATCAGAACCATTGCCCACAAATACCTGATCCGCCGATAAACCCGCATAACCAGCCAAACACTGGCGTAACTCAGTAGCATTCGGGTCTGGGTATAAGCGCAAAGTATCGCCCAATTGAGCTTCCATCGCAGCCAACACTTTAGGGGATGGCGGAAACGGGTTCTCGTTGGTATTCAACTTCACTAAGTTATTAAGCTTGGGCTGTTCTCCTGGGACATAAGGTGATAATTCATGCACCTTATGTGACCAAAAGCGTGTTAGATCTGCATTAGAAGAGCTCAAGTTAGCTATCCAGCTCTACAATTTGGTAATCGTGGGTCATTTCAACACCACCTTTCTCCAGCATAATAGAAGCAGAACAATACTCTTCGGCAGATAACTTAATAGCGCGTGCCACATGTTTGTCTTTTAAGTTACGTCCCGTAACGACAAAGTGCACATGGATTTTGGTAAATACCGCAGGCACTGCATCGGCACGCTCTGCACTTAATTGAGCCACACAATCGGTGACATCTTGGCGGGTTTTT
Source organism: Gammaproteobacteria bacterium (assembly GCA_028598985.1). GTDB lineage: Bacteria > Pseudomonadota > Gammaproteobacteria > Pseudomonadales > Balneatricaceae > Njordibacter. The sequence goes on along the minus strand of JAQRMV010000055.1, from coordinate 2,276 downwards.
TTCAAGATAGTCATCACATCAAAGGCAGTACACCCACCTAATCCCATGAGTATCAATTCCATAGGCCTAGCGCCAAGATTTTCACCCCCCAAATTAGGAGGGCCATCTAAGGTTACCGTATGACCTGTGCCTGATTCGGCTTTAAAGCTAACCCCACCGGCCCAACTAACTTGTGCTTCCATAATGTTTTATGCCTGTTATTAATACTTATGATTACTGCTGTGGACGCCAAACTTGTGTGCGGCCAAATAGCGAAATGCCAATATAACCGCGCATATCTAACGTACCATCTGCATTAAGTTTAATAGTACTCTTATAGGTTTTGCCGTTACCGGGATCGTAAATACTGCCGCCCTTCCACTTGTGTTTGCCTTTCTTTTCGCCTGCATATTTCAAGGCGTTTAACATCACTAAGCCAAGGATAGGTTGATTGTGCTGTGTGGCATCTGGATTATTACGATCGGTTTTTGCTTGTCCGTCTAAACCATCCACATGCCCTACCTCATAAGTCGGCTCTTTTAAATGAGTAAATTTACCGTAGTACAAACCATCTTGCTCGTAAATCTCTACTACCGCTTTGTCTTCTGGCGTTAGCCAAGAACCCACAATCTGATTGCCATTGGCCCAGGCTGCACTAGTCGTTAAAACCCACATTAAAACAACAATTGCCGTAAGCAAAACTGCTTTTACAATACGTATTGAAGGGTTAGCCAAAGGCAACTCAAGCGCTTTTGCTGGGTGTTTTTTAAAGGTACTGTTCATTAGTAATAGCCGCTTATTGTTATGAATTATTGCTGGCCGAATAGTTCGGCTAGTTTCGCACCAGGGTCTTTGGCACGCATAAAGGATTCTCCAACCAAAAAGGCATTCACCTTTTGATTTTGCATCTGTGTTACATCGGCGGGAGTATGGATGCCGCTTTCAGTAATCACCATACGATCTTCTGGCATCATGGCTAATAGGTCAAAGGTTGTCTGTAAAGTCAGCTCAAAAGTATGCAAGTTTCTATTATTAATGCCCACCAAAGGTGTGGTTAATTTTAGTGCCCGAGCGAGTTCTTGCGCATCATGGGATTCAACCAAAACATCCATACCCAAACTTTCGGCTAACTGCGCCAAATCTTGCATTTGCTGATCTTGCAAGCAGGCGACAATCAGCAAAATACAATCTGCACCCATAGCACGGGCTTCATAGACTTGATAAGGGTCTACAATAAAATCTTTACGAATCACGGGCAGGTCACAGGCTTCTCGGGCCTGACGTAAGTCATCTTCGTGGCCCTGAAAAAAGTCTGCATCGGTAAGTACCGACATACATGCAGCACCGCCGGCTTGGTAGCTGGCAGCAATTTGTGCGGGATTAAAGTCTTCTCGGATAACTCCTTTACTCGGCGATGCTTTTTTTGCTTCTGCAATCACCGCAGGCAGCCCTTGATCTAACTTTGCTTGCATTGCTTTAGCAAACCCACGCGGAGCCATGGGGCCTGTGCGGTTAGCATTAATTTTAGCCTTTAAATCATCCATCGATGTATGTTGCTGACGCTCGGCAATCTCTTCCAGCTTACGCGCTACAATACGTTTAAGTACCGTTGGGGTATTCATTATGAATTTAGCCCTTGAGTCATTTGAATAAGGTCGTCCAGTTTTTGTTGCGCTGCACCACTATCAATAGCCGTACGTGCTTGTTCTATACCGGCGGCTAAATCTGGCGCAAGATCTGCGCTATAAATAGCTGCTCCAGCATTAAGCAATAACATATCCAGAGGCGCACCTGCGATGCCAGCAAAAGCCTGTTTAATTAACCCCAAGCTACTGACTGCATCATTCACCACTAAAGGCGCCAAGCTTGGATGGGATAAGTTATAGTCTTTTGGATCAATGGTGTATTGATTAATTTCGCCATTTTTTAACTCCACTACGTGAGTAGGTGCGGCAATACTGATTTCATCTAAACCATCTTCAGAATGAACCACCATCACGTGTTTACTGCCTAGCCGCTTGAGCACTTGTGCCATAGGCAGCTGCCATTGGCGGCTAAATACACCCAGCACTTGATGGGGCGCACCGGCAGGATTGGTTAACGGGCCTAGGATATTAAACAAAGTACGAATGGCCATTTCTCGACGTGGGCCAATGGCATGTTTCATGGCGCTATGGTGCGCTGGAGCGAACATAAAGCCCACCCCAAGCTTGGCAATGCATTGGCCTACTTGGGCTGGCTTAAGCATAATCTCAACGCCTGCCGCTTCAAGTAGGTCGGAACTACCACTTTTGGAT
>JAQRMV010000054.1 GCA_028598985.1 Gammaproteobacteria bacterium | reverse complement strand
TTTGAGCTTTTGTTTTTACTTTTTACTGCATATCACGCACAATTAAGATATCAAAAAACGTCCTACCGTGTAGGACTAAAGAAGTCACATCAACATGAACTTTACCCGCCACCTTAGCTTTATCTGCTGTGTATTACTAGCCTCTTTAGCGCTGCAAGTCCACGCTGAACAGGCTATTCATAGTCATAAATATGATATTCATTACAACGCTTTTAATACCATGATGGTGACGCCAGAAGTGGCGCAATCTTACGGCTTCACTCGGGCAAGAAACCGCGCTTTGCTCAATATTTCTATTATAGACCGACAAACATTAAAATCTTTACCCGCAGTAGTCACTGGCACCCGCACCAATTTATTAGGCCAAGTTTTAACACTGGAATTCCAAAAAATAAAAGAAGAAAATGCAATCTATTACATTGCACCATTGCGTTTTACCGAACAAGAGATGTGGCGTTTTGAGCTTCAGATTCAGCCAGACTTAAACGCCGATGCCATTCCATTAAAATTTAGCCAAGATTTTTACTTAGAGCAGTAGTTACAAAAATAGTTACTCAAAATAGGCCAGCAGGTCATTTAAAAAGCGCCATCCTAATGGGCTTGCTTGAAGCCTATGCTGCTCCATAAGCCCAGCCTTTCGAGCCGCAAAAATGGCAGCCTCGACACTAGATAACGGCTGTCCCGTATGAGCTGTATAACATTCTGTACCCACACCCTGTTGCAACCGCAGCGCGTTCATAAAGAATTCAAGCTGTAATTCACCGGGCGTAACACAATGGCTTGAAGCCAATGGAGATATAGCCTTCATATAGGCCTTAGGCTGACGTAATTTAACACGCCGCTCGATAACCATGTTGTCACCTAGCCAATGGCTCACTTTGCCATGGGCCCCGGCACCCACCCCTATGTAATCCCCAAAACCCCAATAATTAAGATTATGACGAGCTTGGTTGCCAACAGTGGAATAAGCAGAAATTTCGTACTGGCTTAGCCCAGCTGCGGCGATCAATGACTGCCCTTGGTCTTGAATATCAAAGAGGATATCTTCGTTAGGCAGGTTAGGCGGACGGCTATGGAATTCTGTATTGGGTTCTATGGTGAGCTGGTACCATGACAAATGGTCGGTACCAAATGCCAATGCCTGTTCTAAATCAGCGAGGCCCGTTTCCAAACTTTGTCCGGGTAAGCCGTGCATTAAGTCTAAATTAATGCGCCCGTAGCCTAGTTGTTGCGCTTTTCGAATGGCTATTTTGGCTTGTGAGGCATTATGTATACGCCCTAGTGCTTGTAAACACGCATCGTCAAAACTTTGTACCCCAATGGAAAGGCGATTAACCCCTTGCTCAAGAAAACCTGCAAATTTAGCTTGTTCAAAAGTGCCTGGATTGGCCTCCAGCGTCACTTCCATATCGTCTTCACATTGTATATTGGCTTTAACGAAATTGATGATTTCACCAATACCAGCAGCACTCATTAAGCTAGGCGTGCCACCACCAAAAAAAATACTGTGCAATGCTCGGCCCCTCACTGCCACCAACTCTTTGCGCAAATCTTCAAGTAATGCGTTTATATAGGCCTTTTCAGGAATGCTTTCACTGTCAGCGCTACCAACATCAGCAAGGTGTGAATTAAAGTCGCAATAAGGGCACTTACGCACACACCAAGGAATGTGTATATACAAACTCAGAGGTGGCAATGTGGAAGGGTAGGTAGGCGGCAACATTATGCTTCGGAAAGGGCTCTCTGCAACTGGGCCAACGCTTTACCGCGGTGACTAATGGCTAGCTTTTGGGTGGGGGTAAGCTCAGCTGCACGGCAGCCTTGGTCTAATGCTTGGAAAATAGGGTCGTAACCAAAGCCATAATCACCCTGCGCACTATCCATAATTAAACCTTCCCAAGCCGCTTGGCAGATGAGTGGCGTAGGGTCCGTAGCGTGGCGCATGTACACTAGCACACACTGAAATCTAGCCGTGCGTTGTGGGGTGGGAATATCGGCAAGGTCTTTAACAAGCTGGGCACTATTGGCAGCGTCTTTAGCTAAGCCCGTTAACGACGAGCCTGCATACCGGGCCGAATAAATACCCGGCGCACCTTGCAAAGCGTCTACTTCTAGACCCGAGTCATCGGCTAAAGCAGGCATCCCAGATGCGGCACAGGCATGGCGCGCTTTAAGGATAGCGTTTTCCACAAAACTCAGACCAGTCTCTTCTACTTCTTTGGTGATGTACTTATTTTGAGCCACTAGTTCAATACCCAGCGGCGCCAAGCATTGGCCAAATTCACTGAGCTTACCGGCGTTACCGCTAGCCAATACCACCTGTTTCATTGCGCCACACACACCCAAAGCACAAGAGCATCTTCTTGGCTGGTAGACACCACTGCATGACCCATAGTACTGTCAAAATAAGTGCTGTCGCCTTCGGTGAGGGAAAGCGGCTCGTATTCTTCGGTGTACACCAATACATCACCCTCTAACACCAACAAAAGCTCTTCACCTTCATGCCTGACCCAGCCACCAAATTCTTCTAAGGCGCGTGCACGAACGCGGCTTTTAAACGGCACCATACGTTTTGAATCTAGCTCTGTGGCTAATAGTTCATGTTCGTAGGTTGCCGTAAGATGTTCACGGCCTTGCTGTTTTTTGGTCACGCTGCGGCGACCAGAAATACGCGCTTCTTTTACTGGGGCAAACAGCTGGAGCATATCAATGCCTAACCCCACCGCCAACTTTTGCATTAAATTGAAGGTAGGTGAGAGTTGGTTGTTTTCCATTTTAGACAAAGTGGATTGCGCTACAGCCGTTACTTTACTCGCTTGCTGAAGCGTCATTTGTCGGTCTTGTCGCAACGCCCTAAGACGCTCGCCAAAAGTGGCTTGGTGAGCCATTGGGCTTGAAACAGGAGGTAATATGCCCGCTGCTGGACGTAATTTAGACATTCCCTTTCGCCTATTTAACAGTTGGTCACGTTGACCGCAAGGCCGCCACGAGACGTCTCTTTATATTTGTCTTGCATGTCGGCGCCGGTTTCACGCATGGTTTCAATCACGTCATCTAAAGATACTAAATGCTCTCCATCACCACGCATGGCCATATGAGCCGCATTGATAGCCTTAATAGAACCCATGGCATTGCGTTCGATACAGGGCACTTGCACTAAGCCGGCAATCGGATCACAGGTTAAACCCAAATTGTGCTCCATGCCAATTTCGGCAGCATTTTCTACTTGTTCAGGGGTACCGCCAATCACTTCAGCTAGACCTGCTGCAGCCATTGCACAGGCGCTACCTACTTCCCCCTGGCAACCGACTTCGGCACCGGAAATAGAAGCATTAAGCTTACACAGAATGCCTACAGCAGCAGCAGCCAACACAAAATTCACAATACCTTCGTCACTTGATGATGGGTAAAAGTTATCATAATAGTGCAATACGGCTGGCATGATACCCGCAGCACCGTTGGTAGGAGCCGTAACAATACGACCACCTGCGGCGTTTTCTTCATTCACAGCCATGGCATAAAGATTAACCCAATCCATTGCCGATAGCTGGGGGGTAATCACTTTTACAGAACCTAGGTTATTCAGCTTTTTATATAAATCAGCAGCGCGGCGCTTCACATTCAGGCCACCTGGTAGCACCCCTTCTGTGTGGCACCCATTATGCACGCACTCTTTCATAACCTGCCACATGTGCAGAATTTCAGATCTCACTTCCGCTTCTGTGCGCCATGTTTTTTCATTTTCCATCATCACTTCGCTTATGCTTAAGCCAGTAGTTTTACAATGGGCTAGTAGTTGTTGACCAGAAGTGAATGGGTAAGGAATTTTGGGTTGGTCATCGTCTATAGGTAATTCGTCTGCCTTAGCTGCAGTTTCATCCACAATGAATCCGCCACCCACAGAATAGTAGGACATTTCTAGGATTAAAATGCCATCCGCATCGAAAGCGCTCATGGTCATGCCATTAGGGTGATAGGGCAAAGACTCTTCTAAATTAAGGATAACGTCGCGGTGCTGAATAAATTCAATGCTATGCTCACGGTTCAACGGCAAACGCTCGTTAGCTGCGATTTCATCAAGCATAGGGTGAACTTGAGGGGGGTCAATGGTGTCCGGCGCTTCACCTAAAAGGCCAAGAATAACCGCAATATCGCTGGCATGGCCTTTACCCGTAGCGCCAAGGGATCCAAAAAGTTCTCCTTTAACGCGACGCACCTGAGTTAATTTTCCTTCGCTTTTAAGCTGCTCCACAAAAGCTAGGGCGGCCCGCATTGGACCAACGGTGTGGGAGCTAGATGGGCCAATACCAATCTTTAGCAAGTCGAATACGCTTAGACTCATGATTAATGCCTTTGTCGTGGCTTAACCACGAATTTAAATTATCAACCTTGAACTATCGCTTAATACTCTGCATGCCATCTATCTTGGTGCGACACCAAAGTAGCTTTTAGCTCCCTATAAACCCTTGTAATCGTAGGTGTATCAGCCTAACGCAGGTGCAAATATTGGGCTGTGCCTTCTAGCAACATTTGTACTGCCATGATGATAAGCACCATGCCCATTAAGCGCTCAATGGCCGTTAATCCTTTTTCACCTAACACGCCATACAAACGACGTGATGCCAATAATATAGAGGCCGATACAGCCCAAGCGGCAGTCACGGCCATCCACAACTCTAGCCACTGGCCTTCGGCAGATTTACGCATCAACATAATCATAGCCAAGCTGGATGGTCCTGCCATCAAAGGAATCGCTAGCGGCACTATAAAGGGCTCACCTTCGGGTGTTTTACCTAACAAGCCGCCCTCTTTAGGGAACACCATTTTTATGGCGATCAAGAACAATACGATACCGCCACCAATACGAATGGCTTCTTGTGATACTTGCAAGAAAGCCAAAATATATGGCCCCAAAACAAGGAACATCAACAGCACCAAATAGGCGATCAAAAGCTCTCTGCGTAATACTAACTTACGGCGCTTTTCTGGCACTTGCTTTAACACCGACAAGAACAAAGGGATGTTACCTAATGGGTCCATGACCAAAAACAACAAAGTGGCGGCTGCAAAAATATCCATGTTTTTCTCAAAAAAGTAAAAGGTTGTTAATCTAACCGTCGCTGTATGGCAACGGAATGGTTCCAAGCGGGCGATGACTCCACGTGGGTTGCGCGTCCCCGCTCCTGCCTTGGAGTCACATTAAAGTGCGTACGGTAGGTAGTACTAAAATGGCTGGCCGAGGAAAAGCCGCAAGCCATACCCACTTCAACAATAGAGCGATCTGTGTCTCGCAACATTTGCCGCGCCTTATCTAGCCTTAGCTGCAAATAGAAACGTGAAGGTACGCTGTCTAAATGCTTTTTAAACAAACGCTCCAAATGGCGACGAGACAAACCTACATGGTAGGCCAAATCATCTGGAGACAAGGGTTCTTCGATGTTGGTTTCCATCAGCGTGACCGCTTCAATCAGTTTAGGCTGGCTGGTGCCAATGCGAGCTTTTAATGGAATGCGTTGCTGGGCGTCTCGTGGCCTCATACGCTCTACCAAAAACCACTCAGACAAATGCACAGCCATATCTAAATTTTGCTGTTGAGCCAGCCACGCTAACATCACATCGGTGGTTGAGGCCCCTCCCGCACACGTCATTATTTGCGGTTCTTGCTCAAACAACTGATGACTCCACAAGACGTCTGGAAAGGCTTCTCGCAACCCTTCTAAAGCAGACCAATGGCAACAACCTCGCTTGCCATTAAGTAAGCCTGCACGCGCCAGAGGCAAAATACCGGTGCCTATAGCTAACATTTTCACACCCATTTTGAGTTGCTGTGCCAGCCAACGTTCTAACATAGGATCTGGGTCACAGTGAGCAATGAGATCGCCAATAACAAATAACGTTTCTACTCGATCACTATCCATAAAGGTGGTTGCATTACCCAACACACAGTCACCCCCTACACTGATCATCTGTAACCGGTAGTATGTATGTTCTAAAACACGATTTGCATGCAACAGCAGCTCTGCTATTTGGCCATAGTGGCTCAAGCTCGCATTAGGCAATAATAGCAGGCCAACGGTGTGGGAGGTTTGTAACTCAGACATAGAACGCAAGGATACACTGAATCACAAAGAGTGTGCAGAAAAACGTCATTTTCACCTCTACAAAGGTCGTATTTGGTGAATTATGTGGACGAATGTCATTTTACCAACAAATAGGGTCGCACTACCTCAATTTACCCCCTAGTGCCGATCATGAGTTTCTTGAATAATAGATGACAGCTGTACCGACACTCGTGCACTGACTCAAGGAAACACTATATGCGCACATTAACGGACAAGAAAGATCACGCCATAGCTTTGGTTTGTGAGCAAATAGGCAAGCAACAAAAACAAGCTAATTGTGAAATCATGCAACAATTAGCTTGGCTCTACTACGGTGAGAGCATTCCTTCTGAGCTACTACAATTTGACACAGACAACTTATACGGTGCTTTATCCAGCCTTTGGGATTGCGTCAAGCTACGCCAGGGTAATGACGTTAATATTCGTGTTTACAACCCCAATTACGAGCAGCATCAATGGTATACAAGCCACACTATTATCGACATAGTATGTGATGATAAAGCCTTTCTAGTCTCTTCCATTACCAACGCCTTAGTTCACCTTGGCCATACCATTCATATTACCACCCACCCAGTAGTGGCTATAGAGCGTGATAATAAGGGTAAAGCAACCAACATTACACCATTTACCGGCAAAGCAGACAGCGCTAACCTAGAAGCGATTATGCGCTTTGAGATAGATCAGCAGAACGATGCCGAAGTCATTGCCAATATCATTAGCACCCTTAAAAACATCATTAGTGATGTGCGCTTGGTAGTAGACGACTGGCAACCCATGCATGACAAGTTGGTGTCTATTATCGCCGCCATGGAAGCTCAAAGCTTACCCGTTGATGCTGAAGACTTTGCCGAAAATATAGCCTTCTTACGTTGGGTGTCGAACAATCATTTTACCTTTATTGGTTACCGCTCTTATAGACTGAAAAAAGATGCCAAAAGCGGACTATGTGAACTCACTCCGCAGCAAGGCACCGGTCTTGGTAGCTTTCGCGATGAAAACTGTAGCCCTGAAAGCCTATTACCAACCACCTTATCTCAGCACAATACAGATTTAGCCCTCAGTAACGATATGTTAGTGATGACCAAGTCCACCAGCCGTTCTACAGTGCATCGTCCGGTTAACTTTGACTACCTTGGCCTTAAGCGTTTTGACAGCAAGGGCAATGTGGTGGGTGAGGAGCGCTTCTTTGGTTTGTATTCTTCAGCTGCTTATACGGCCCGGATTGACGAAATTCCATTGTTACGCCGCAAGGCTCAGGATTTGCGTGAACGCATCGAGCTTTTGCCCAATAGCCACAAAGGTAAAGCGTTGCAACATATTTTAAACCACTACCCACGCGATGAAATGTTGCAAGCTAGCGTAGATGAGCTATATCCCATTATCCGTGGCGTATTAGAAACTCAAGAAAGACACAATCTGCGCCTATTTTTACGCTTAGATACATTCGGTCGCTTTGCTACGGCACTAGTGTATGTGCCCAGAGAACGCTTCAACACACAGCTGCGCATGAAAATGCAAGATATTCTTATGCGCGAGTTTGACGGCACCAGCGTTGATTTTAACGTGATGTTTTCAGAACAGCCCTTAGCCCGTGTGCAGCTTACCGTGCATGGCAAAGACATCCACAGCACGCCTTTTGATATTGATGATATTGAGCAGCAAATGCGCGATGGCATGCTGGCCTGGAGTGACCATTTGCACCATGCCCTCAACAGTAAGCAGGGTGAGGCCCAAGGCAATAAGCTATTTAAACAGTATGGCCATGCTTTCCCTGTGGCTTACCAAGAGAATTTTTCCGCTCAGGTCGCCGTTATGGACCTTATGCGATTACAAAAAATTGGCCCAGAAAAGACCTTATCAACCTATCTATATCGCTCCCTGCATCAAGATGACCAAGGCCTTAGTTTTAAAGTGTTTGGCCACGGTCAAGCTAAAGCCTTATCTGACGTACTGCCAATATTAGAGCGCATGGGCGTAAAAGTTATTAATGCACACCCCTACACTATTAAGTCTGATTCGGGTTTAAACCAGTGGATAATCGATTTTGTGATTGAAATTGACCCACTGGTAAATCTTGACGGTGCCAATGTAAAGGAACGCTTTCAAGAAGCGTTCAGTCAAATTTACACCGGCCGCGTATCTAACGATCGTTTTAATAGTTTGGTATTGGCCGCCAATTTAACCTGGCAGCAGGTTATTTTAATACGTGCCATTAGCAGCTATTTACACCAAATTCAGGTGCCCTTCAGTACCACCTATATGCAGTCTACCTTGATGCGCAATGCTAGCATCACCCACACTTTGGTACGATTATTTGAAGCCCGTTTCGACCCTAACAACCCGCAAAGCGTAAACGTGGTTGGTAGGTTGCAAGAAGACATAAGCCTAGCCCTAGAGCAGGTTAGCAGCCTTGATGAAGATCGTATCGTAAAATATTTCTTAGCCACTATCATGGCCATGTTACGAACCAACTATTATCAAACCGATAGTGATGGCAATCAACACCAATACCTGTCGTGCAAATTAGACCCAAGCCTCATTCCAGGCGTACCTTTACCGCTCCCTAAGTATGAAATTTTCGTCTACTCCACATGGGTTGAGGGCGTCCACCTTCGTGGTGGCAAAGTAGCCCGTGGCGGGCTACGTTGGTCGGACCGCAAAGAAGACTACCGCACCGAGGTCTTGGGCCTAGTTAAAGCTCAAATGGTGAAAAATGCCGTAATTGTGCCGTTAGGCGCTAAAGGCGGTTTTGTGTGTAAACAGCTACCACAAACCCAAGACCGAGAGGTGCTGATGGCAGAAGTCATTCGTAGCTACTCTACCTTTATCCAAGCCCTACTGGACTTAACAGACAATATGGTTGAAAAGCAGGTAGTTGCACCTGAACAAGTGGTCCGTTACGACGACGATGACCCCTATTTAGTGGTCGCTGCTGACAAAGGCACCGCTACTTTCTCAGATTTAGCTAACTCTATCTCTGAGAAGAACAATTTCTGGCTAGGCGATGCATTTGCCTCCGGTGGCGCTAATGGTTACGACCATAAAAAAATGGGCATTACAGCCCGTGGTGCGTGGGAATCTGTTAAACGTTTATTTGTAGAACAAGGCCGCGACTGTCAAAGCCAAGATTTCACTGTAGTGGGTGTGGGTGATATGGCCGGCGACGTATTTGGTAACGGCATGCTCTTGTCTAAACATATTTGTTTACAAGCTGCCTTTAACCACATGCACATCTTTATCGACCCCACACCTAATTCGGCCAAGTCGTTTGTAGAACGCCAGCGTTTGTTTAATTTACCTCGCTCAAGCTGGAGCGACTACGAAAGTAAGCTCATCTCTAAAGGCGGTGGTTTATTTGAGCGTTCTGCAAAATCCATTCAATTAACGTCGCAAATGCAAAACATGCTCGACACCGACGTTACACAAATGACACCGAATGAGCTTATTCACGCACTACTTAAAATGCCGGTAGACCTATTTTGGAATGGTGGTATTGGCACCTACGTGAAGGCCAGTAGCGAAAGTCACAGCGACATTGGCGACCCTGCCAACGATAACTTACGTGTAAACGGCAATGAACTCGGCGCCAAAGTAGTGGGAGAAGGTGGCAACTTAGGTTTCTCTCAACACGGCCGTATTGAATTTGCTCACGCTGGTGGTTATATCAACACCGATGCAATCGATAACTCTGCAGGCGTAGACAGCTCAGACCACGAAGTTAACATAAAAATACTCCTCAGCCAGCTGGTGGATGCCGGTGATATGACGGTGAAACAGCGCAATACACTACTTGCCAGTATGACCGACGAAGTAGGCGATCTAGTGCTGAGTCACAACTACCACCAAAGCTTGGTGTTAAGCATCGCTCAAAGCCAAGCTTGCGCTCGCTTAAGTGATCATAAACGTCTAATTCATAGCCTTGAGAAGCAAGGTAGACTTAACCGTGCCTTAGAAGGTTTACCAGACGATGCCAATATGGATGAACGTGCCCGCGTGCAAGCAGGCCTAACCCGCCCCGAAATTGCAGTACTGTTGGCCTATAGCAAGATGCGTTTGTTTGATGAACTGATGGCCGCAGATATAGGCAGCGACGCCTATTTAGCCCAAAGCCTAGAAGACTACTTCCCTAAAGTACTAACCCAGAAGTATGCCAGCGCAATGGATACCCACCCGCTGCGTAATGAAATTATCGCGACCCACGTGACCAACCAAATCGGTAATCGAATGGGTTCCACCTTCTGCAACTATTTACAAGAAGAAGTAGGGGCAGAAGCTGGCGACATGGCCCGCGCCCTTACCGCGGCCTGCGACATCATTAACGCTAAAAACCTATGGCATGAATTGGACCGAGTCACCTTAAGCCTAGATTACAAACAAGCTTTAGAACTCCATACTGACATCCAAACCTTATTGGAAGACTTAACCCTGTGGCTTCTAAGTCGCCATCCTGGCGCCTCAATCCAAGCCATGGTTGACCTCTATCAAGGGCCTATGGAAGAGTATTGTATACAGCTGCCTAAACTACTACCTGCCGCCGCAGCTGCACGGGTTACAAGCCAAAGCAAAATTTTAGCTGCCCAAGGCATAACAACAGATGTTAGTGTTCGATTAAGCCAACTAGACTTCTTGTATCATGGCCTAGACATCGCCCAAGTGGCGAGCCTATGTGGCACCAAGGTTAAGACCTCAGCACAAACATGGTACCAACTATATGAACGTTTCCAAGGTGATTGGCTCAACCAGGCCATTGCCAACTTACCAAGCCAAGATCCATGGCAACGCAAGGCCCGCGCCAGCCTTAAACAAGAATTTGAGGCCAGTTTGGCGCAACTAACCCAGGCGGTGATTTCGAGCGACCAAAGCCAAGCCTGGAACCTACGTAACCAAGATTTGATTGAACGTTGCTTGAGCTTATTTGGTGAATTACAAAGCAATACCAACATTAACTTAGCCATGTTGTCTGTAGCTGTGCGAGAAATTGCCAAGCTCAAAACCAGCTGCGCTTAACCATTAACTACACGATTAATTAGGATTATTTATGAGCAACACACCTGTAACCCGCGCACTTTTTGATGAAGTCATGGTACAAAACTATGCGCCAGCGCCTGTTATTCCAGTACGCGGCAAAGGCTCACGTATTTGGGATCAAAATGACAAAGAGTACATCGATTTTGCCGGTGGTATTGCCGTAACCAGTGTTGGCCACAGCCACCCAAAGCTAGTGGCCACTCTTAAAGAACAAGGTGAAAAGCTGTGGCACATTGCCAATGTAATGACCAACGAGCCAGCCCTACGCTTAGCCAAAAAGCTAACCGATGCCACATTTGCCGACCGAGTCTATTTTGCCAACTCCGGTGGCGAAGCCAACGAAGCCGCATTTAAGTTAGCCCGTCGTTACGCAGTAGATAACTTTGGTGAAGAAAAGAACGAAATCATCGCCTTTGAACAAGCTTTCCATGGCCGTACATTGTTCACCGTAAGCGTAGGCGGCCAGCCTAAATACAGCGCCGGTTTTGGTCCTGCTTTAGAAGGTATTACTCACTTACCATACAACGATATCGCGGCCTTAGAAGCTGCTGTTTCTGCTAAAACTTGTGCCATCGTTATGGAGCCTTTACAAGGTGAAGGCGGCATCATTAATGCAGACCCAGCCTTCATTAAGCGCGCCCGTGAATTGTGTGACCAGCACAACGCCCTGTTGGTATTAGACGAGGTTCAAACCGGTGCTGGCCGCTTAGGCACGTTGTATGCCTACCAGCAAACCGACATCATGCCAGACATTTTGACCACCGCTAAAGGCATTGGCAATGGCTTCCCAGTAGCTGCCATGTTAACAACCGATAAAGTTTCCAAAAGCTTAGCCATTGGCACCCATGGCAGCACCTACGGGGGCAACCCTCTAGCCTGCTCTATTGCCGAAGCGGTTATTGACATTGTTAACACGCCAGAGGTATTGGACGGTGTTAAGGCCAAACACAAACGCTTTAAAGCGGGTGTCGAGGCTATTAATGCCCGCATCCCTTTTTGTGACGAAGTTCGTGGCAAAGGTTTATTAATAGGCTGCGCCTTGAGCGAAGCATACAAAGGCCGTGCTGGGGAATTCCTTAAAGCTGCCCAAGCCAACGGTTTATTGGTATTAGTCGCTGGTCCTAACGTGATCCGTTTTGCACCTTCGTTATTAATTCCAGACGCCGATATAGACGCTGGCTTAGAAATTTTAGAGCAAGCTGTTCGCCAAATTGTAGAGGCATAAGGCACCGCATGACTAACCTGACTGTAAATAATGAATTGGAAGCACAAGCCCTAAAATGGATTGCTGCGCAGCAGCAAGTCATGCAACAAGACCTGTGGACCCTAGCGGAAATTAACTCTGGCAGCTATAACGTTGCCGGCGTTAACAAGGTGGCTGACACCTTGGCCCAATGGAGCAAGAAACTAGATTGCGAATTGGAGTTTATCGATATGCCACCACAAGATGTAGTGGACGATTTAGGCAATCTTAACCAAAAACCACTAGGCAAAGCTTTACGTTTATTTAAGCGACCAAAAGCACCCACGCAAGTGTTTTTGTGCGCCCATATGGACACGGTTTTTCCTATAGATCACCCGTTCCAAAAAATCACTCAGCTTGAAGATGATATTATTAATGGCCCCGGTGTTGCCGATTTAAAAGGCGGCATTGTGGTGATGTTTAAAGCTTTGGAAGCCTTTGAGCGCAGCCCTTTGCAAGACCAACTCGGTTGGGAGATTTTATTTAATCCAGACGAAGAAATAGGCTCACCCAGCTCTTCTAAACTATTTCCAGAAATAGCTAAGCGTCACCACTTAGGCTTAATATACGAACCTTCCTTTGCCGACGGTAATTTAGCGGGTGCCCGCAAAGGCAGCGGTAATTTTGCCGTAGTGACCCGGGGCAAAGCTGCACACGCTGGCCGCGAGCATCATTTAGGCCGTAACGCCATTCGTGCCATGGCTGATTTTACCCGTGCTTTAGATGACCTTAATGGCCAGCAGCCAGGGGTGACTATTAACCCAGGCTTTGTTCAGGGCGGTGGCGCGGTGAATATTGTGCCCGACACCTGCACCATGCGTTTTAATATTCGTATTGAAAGTAGCGATCAACAAACTTGGTGCGAAGCACAAATAGCTACTATTCTAGCCAACATTAATGCTGTAGACGGCATTAGTATTGAACTACACGGTGGTTTTGGTCGTCAACCAAAGCAGCTCAGCCCCGCGAATCAACAACTGTGCAAACTCGTTCAGTCTTGCGGTGAGAGCCTTGGTCTGTCGTTGGAATTTATGCCTACAGGCGGTTGCTGTGATGGTAACAATCTCGCCGCATCGGGCCTACCCAATATAGACACCCTAGGTGTACAAGGTGGCAAAATTCACAGTGCCGATGAATACATGCACCTATCCAGCCTGACCACTCGTTCTCAGCTAAGTGCGCTTATTTTATTACGCCTAGCCCAGAGCTCCGATTTAGGTTGGCTACAACGTGATGGCATGTCTAATGCAGCCAAGGATAACATCACGTGTTAATCGTTCGGCCCATTAAAACTGACGACAGTAATGCTTTCACAGAATTTGCTGTAGCCGCTGGCGTGGGCCATACCAACCTACCTAATCACCCCAAGCGTTTGGCGCAAAAGATCAACCACAGCGAGTTGTCTTTTGCAGCTTCCATAGAGCAAGCCGGTGAAGAAGGCTATACCTTCGTTATGCAAGATACTTCAACTGATCGCTTAGTAGGCACCTGTACGGTGGATGCTGCGGTGGGTTTAAGTGAGCCTTTTTTCAGCTATCGTGTAGATGAAGTCGTACATGCCTCAAGCGATTTGAAGATTCAAAACCGCATTCCTGCACTACATTTGGGCCATGATTACACAGGAGCCTCGCGCCTTAGTTCTTTTTACTTAGAACCGGATTACCGCTGTAATTTTTACGATCAGTTATTATCTAAATCGCGTTTATTATTTATGGCCTGCTTTCCAGAGCGTTTTGCCGCCACCACTATTGCGGAAATTAAAGGCGTCATTGATCAACAAGGCGTATCACCTTTTTGGGAGTCTGTCGGACGTCACTTTTTTACCATGGACTTTGCTGAAGCAGATCTACTTACAGCCTCTACCAACAAGCATTTTATTGCCAACTTAATGCCCCGCTTTCCTCTTTATGTGCCGTTACTTAGCAATAATGCGCAAGCCGTGATTGGCCAACACCATGACGACGTAGAGGATATTGTGAATATCCTTGAACACGAAGGTTTGCATTTTGAAGGTCATGTGGATATTTTTGATGCAGGGCCCATTTTAGAAGTTCGAACCCGCCACATTCGAGCCATTCGTCACGCGGAGCAAGCCCAAGCATTAGCGGGTGACGAAGTGTTACAAGGTAAACGTGTGCTGGTATGTAACAACAGCTGTCACGACTTCCGTTGCATTATTGCTCGCATGAGCGGTAACACATTAGTGCTTAGCACCACCCAATTAGAAGGCTTACAAGTAGTTGCAGGTAACACGCTGACTTACTGTCAGCTGTGACCGAATTTAATCCACTGTCGCGGTAGCGCTGCTGCTCAGTCGGTTACACTGTTGTGACGATGGACGAGGTTGAGCTTGAGGTTGTGATTTGCAGATAGACCTTAGTCGGTTACACTAGAATGGAGTCGTCTGACTCGTGTCGATACCCATTCGATTCAGCCAACACCATGTTACAGATGGCAGAGGACAGTCACATATCGATCGGACAGATGAAGCGTATTAATGAGCTTGAGCAC
>JAQRMV010000053.1 GCA_028598985.1 Gammaproteobacteria bacterium | reverse complement strand
GCTTTAAATGAATAACAAAATATGAGGTAGGCTAATGTGGCTCACAAAGGCGATAGCTGATCGTGCCAGTTTTGGATTTTGGAATTTACCCTTGCCGCTTCTTCTATCGTTAGTTTTTTGAATGCAAATTGACTCATGCTTTGTAAATACTTTACGCCGTAACTGGTCGCCAAGCTAGACCAGTAAAATGATTCTTGAAAGCTTTGTTGTACGCCTTTGCCATCAAAAAAACGCCTTGCTAAAAACTCCATCGCTATATAATCGCCTTTTAAGGCTTTGGCTTCTGCAATGCTTACGACCTGGGTTTTGTGTGTACTCATTATAGGCCTCTCAACTCTAGTGGCTCACTGCAAGGGCAGCGATGTTAATCACTAATTAGTAATTTTAGGTGCCTTTTTGAATTAATGTAAGAATGCATTATGTATATTATTTGCTTCATAATATACAATGTGGTTGGCCTTTTTTACAAAAAGTGAAGTTTTTCAATAAATTAAACGATGGTCTGCTAAGGGTGTAGTTCATTAAATATAGGGTGTATATGTGCAAGAATTTATAGATAGCAAAGATCAGGCGATTGTTAGTTTGTTGCAAAAAGATGGCCGTATGTCGGTACAAGACATGGCTAAAATGTTGGGGCTTACAAGGGCTACAGTGAGCAAACGTATAGAAAAATTAGAGGCTTCAGGCATCATTACGGGTTATACGGCGGTAGTGAGAAAAGACTTTGTCCATAAAAAAGTGCGGGGATGGGTGATGATTACCACTATTCCCAATATGGAAGAAGGTGCCATTTCTAAAATGAAGCTAATTTCAGAAGTGAATAAAATATACACCACTAATGGGCGTTGGGATCTTGCGGTAGAAATTAGATCATCAGATTTAGAAGCCTTCGACAAGGCACTTTCTGATATAAGGCAGGTAAAAGGTATAGAGACCACAGAGACTAATTTGCTATTGAGTTCACGTATTGGTAACTAAGCTTGGTTGCTACCATGGTTTTAACTCACTTAATGTGGGGTTCGTGATATTCTAACAATGATAGCAACGCAGGTATCGCTAAACTATATTTCTGAAATTACTGAGAAAAAACATGGCCATAGGCGCGACCATTTACAAAGCAAATTTAAATTTGTCTAACCTTAACAGTCATCACTACGCGGACTATAGTTTAACAGTTGCTAAACATCCTTCCGAAAGTGAGACCCGTTTAATGTGTCGTGTGGTGGCATTTTTGCATGCTGCCCATGAAGACCTTGAGTTCACTAAAGGCATTAGTTCTGCTGAAGAGCCCGATTTATGGCAGCGTGATTTAAGTGGCACTATTGTGCACTGGATAGAACTGGGCATGCCCGAAGAAAAACGCATTCGTCAGGCCTGTGGCCGTGCAGAGCAAGTGTCTATTTACACTTATCATGACAATAAAGCCGATATTTGGTTAGAAAAAAACCGCTCAGCGTTAACCAGTAATAAAAAAGTGAAGGTTTATCATATTGGTGTGGAAGGCGACGGTGCGTTAGAACAGTTATTGATAAAAGCCATGGATTTGGGTTGTATCATTGAAGAGGATCAAATGCACTTAAGTGATGCAAACCGCCATGTCACCGTACGCATAACGCAAAGTTTATAACCAACTTGCCCAGCAGGAAGGGTAGATAAGAAGCAATAAAAATAGGGAAAGGTTTAATGGCTGCAGCAAAACAACTGATGGTTTACCCTGCAAATCGGCTAGAAGACCTTGCTGTATTGTTAAACCATGTGCTGAAGCTGGGCCAGCAGAATAATGCCTTTGGGGTGCTCAGTTCTCCTCAAGTGATTGTAGACAACACCGGTATGCAGCACTGGCTTAATACCCAGCTAGCCATACAAAACGGCATTGCTATGAATATAGACTATCCGTTGCCGGGTAAGTTTGTTTGGCAGCTGGCAAGACAAATGTTAGGTGACGTGCAAGTGCCGCAGCAGCCACCTTATCAGCGCGAAGCGTTGGTTTGGCGGATTGATGACTTGCTGGCCAGCGACACCATATTAATGAACCCAGTGTTTGCAGAAGCTAATCGTTACTGGCAATCGGAACAAGCCGATGTAACGGGCGATCTGCTTAAACGGTTTCAGTTGGCTAGTGCCTTAGCAGATTTGTTTGAGCAATATATATTGTACCGGCCAGATTGGCTGACGCAGTGGCAACAACACAGCCATACTCATACCCATACGCAGTCTAATGGTGCGGATCATTGGCAAGCGCAGTTATGGGCTATTTTGTGCCAACAAGATGGTCGTCATCCTATAGATATTCAGAAGAAATTAATTCAATCCCTTGCTAAGGTAGACGGATCTAAACAACGGAGTCTGCCTACACAAATCTGTTTGTTTGCACTCAACACCATGGCTCCAGCTACTTTAGATGTTTTTTCTGCCTTAGCCCAGCATACCCAGGTGCATGTGTTTCATCTTAATCCGTGTGCTGAGTATTGGGGCCATATTCAATCGGAAAAGGCCATTGCAGCAACGCACCTTAAGCAATGGATGGCACAACAAGACGACACCATGTTAGTGGATGGCGGCAACCCTTTGTTGGCCAATTTAGGCAGCCAAGGCAAAGAGTTTTTTCGCCTATTGCAGCAGCAAGATAGCTACAATATTGATGCATTTGAAGAAGCTCAGCCCGCCAGTCGTGAACAACAGTTGTCGGTGTTACAGCAATTACAACAAGATGTTTTGCATTTAGAAGATGCCAGGGAAAGTGAGCAGTATCAGGTGGATGACAGCCTTGTGTTTACCCACGCTTCCAGTGCTTTACGGGAACTACAGGGTTTGCATGATTGGCTGCTTGGTCAATTCCAGCAAGACCCAAGCCTTAAACCCAGTGACGTGTTAGTGATGTGCCCACAGGTAGAGGACTATGCGGCTTATGTGGGTGCTGTATTTGATACCCATAGCCGACAGTTTGGTGCTTGGCATGCAAAAGCTGCCGCAGCTACGCCTCAGCTGCCCTGTTCTATTGCCGATCGAAAGCCACAAGATTCAGAGCCCTTGGTGGCGGCGTACCTGCAGTTATTGCAGCTACCTGATAGCCGGTTTACCGTGTCTTCTATTTTGGATTTGCTCCGTTTGCCTGCCATGCAGCGTAAATTTGGTATTGCTCCAGAGGAGCTAGACACGATTGCCGTATGGTTAGCTAACGCTTGCGTACATTGGGGTTTGGATGGCCCGCATAAAGCCAACACGTTGGGCCAAGATCAAGCCAGTAGCACGCATAGTTGGTCTTGGGGGCTAAGGCGGTTGTTGTTAGGTTTTGCCCAAGGCGGGGATACGCTTAAATATCAAGACGATTGGCTGCTAGCAGATGTAGAAGGTGGACAGGCGGTGTTGCTAGGTCGCTTAATGCAGGTGCTCAATAAACTCCAAGATCATGCCAAAAACCTTAATAAAGCGCGTACAGGCGCGGCTTGGAAGGCTTACCTTATAGCGATGATTGATGAGTTTTTTGCCCAAGGGCAAGGCTTGGAACGTAATGAGGAGCAAGCCAAAGAATGCTTGTCTACTGCCATAGGTAATATGACCATGTGGGTGGAACAGGTGGCTTATAGCCAACCTATTAGTTTAGAGGTGGTGCGCTATAGTCTTACTCAAAAATTGTCTGTGGCCAGTAGCAGCCAAGCTTTTATTACGGGCCAAATCACCTTTTGTTCCATGGTGCCTATGCGCAGCATTCCCTTTAAAGTGGTGGCTTTGTTAGGGCTTAATGATGGGCAGTATCCACGACAGGCTAAGCCTTTTGATTTTGACCTCATGGCTCAGGAAGAGCGAAGAGTAGGAGATCGGTCTCGTCGAGGAGATGACCGTTACTTATTTTTAGAAGCTATAATTAGTGCGAGGTCGTGCCTTTACTTAAGTTATCAAGGCGTGGATGCTAAAAACAATTCTCCACGCCAACCTAGCTTAATATTGTCTGAACTAATGGACTATTTAAACCGAGGGTACGGTTGGAACTTTGACCCAAAATCTCCCGCTTCGAAGCTGACCCAATTGCCCTTGCATAGCTTTAGTGAAGACAACTTTTCTGCCGCTCGTTCTAGTTTCGAAACCTCTTGGTTGCGCTTGCTACAGTCTGTTGCTGAGCCTGAAGAACAAGCAATTACGCCTCCCATTACACCATTGAATAGTACCAAGGCCATTACCATTAGTGAGCTAGTGCGTTTCCTAGAAAATCCAGGCCGTACCTTTGCTACCCAAACCTTAGGTTTGTATTTACACCGCTACGAGCTAGGTCTAGAAGACGATGAACCGTTTAGTAACTCTAAGTTGGTGGAATATAAACTGAGAGAGCAAATGTTAGGGGCCATGTTGTCTAACGATCCCCAAGCCATTGAGGTTGTTACTGAAGAGTACCAATTAAGTGGTAAGTTGCCAGACAATCATTTGGCCAATGTGGCCATTGAAACCAGTCAAGACCAATCACAAACGTTGGTGGAACAGTTGCAACAATTTAATTATTCACAGGTAAATAAATACCCCGTATCTGTGTGTATTGCAGGCTTTACTATTGAAGATCAGCTGCCTTTGTTGGGCAATCCTGCTATAGAAGACTGCTCCTTGAAAGCCATATTAAGCCGGCCTAGCACAGCAAAAACCAAAGATGGGTTAACCCTTTGGTTAACCTGCTTGGTGGCTCAGGTGGCGTTTCAACGGCCTGTTTCTGGTGTAGCGGTTCATCTAGAAAAGAATTTGGAATTAGACAATATTGACCATGCCCTAGAGCAGTTACAAATTATTGTAGAACTTTATAGCCGTGGTTTAACCCAAGCCCTACCGTTAGATGCAGAATTAGGGCAAGAGTTACTAAAAATTGACCAGCAAGATACGGCTAAACGTCTGAATAAGTGGCACAAAAAGTGGCATCATCATAAATACAGTAAGAGTTTCGACTTTGCTAGCGACCCCTATCGACGCTGGTTATGGCCACAAACTCCTCATTTGAATGATTGGGAAGCTCAGTTTTCGCAGCTATACCAACCGATGGTAGATGCCATTAAGGTGGTGAAACATGCCTGATTTAGATTTGGCAGGGTTGCCATTACAAGGGCGCCACCTTATTGAGGCCAGTGCAGGCACCGGTAAAACTTACAGCATTACCCGTATCTATTTGCGGTTGTTGCTTGAGAAACAGATTCCCGTAGAACAAATACTGCTGATGACCTACACACGAGCGGCTACACAAGAGTTGCGCGGCAGAATAGAAGATACATTGCGAGATGCCCAAAAAACATGGGGCAGCCACAAAGATGATTATTGGCAGCACTTGTATCAGCGAGTAGACTCAAAACAAGCCACGCTGTTGTTACACCAAGCACTCCTTCATTTAGACCAAGCTGCCATATTTACTATTCATGGCTTTTGCGGACGAGCCTTACAGCAATATGCCTTTACCAGCCAAACGGGGCTGGAGGTCATATTAGAAACCAATACCTCAGACATTGCTTTCACCGGGTTACAGGATTGGCTGCGAGTGGTGATGCACCAGCCCGAGATCTATAAACAGTTGGAACAACACGGTTGGCACACACCGCAAGGTTTTTGGGATGCGTTTAACGGAGCATTGCTAAGCCAAACACCTGTATTCGCTAGCAATGCTAAAACATGGCACCAAGCTTGGTATACAAATAAAGCACAAGTGCGCGCCAGTTTGCTAGAGTTAGAAGCGCAGATGGTTGAAGCCACCATGGGTGACTCTAAAACCAAGAGGCTTCGTCTTGAGCAATGGCAAGACCTGATTAACTGGCTAGGAGCCCATGAGTTTGGTTATGCCAGCAAGCAGCATTTGTCTTGTTTGGATGGGCGTCGGTTGAGCAAGTTTCCAGAACTAAAACCCAAGGTTAAAGCGCTATTACAACGCATTAATAACGAGGCCTTTAAAAAGGGCTATCTGCTATATGCACAACAGGCATCCGTAGCGCCTTTGGTATTAGAAGCTGTAGAGATTGTAAGAAAATCCTATAAAAAAGCCAAACAAAAACAACAAGTTATGGAGTTTGATGACTTGGTTAGGCGGTTGGCTGAGTGTATAGCCCTGCCGGGCAATGAGGCTTTAATTAAGGCCCTACAGAAATCCTATCCAGTGGCTTTAGTTGATGAATTTCAAGATACAGATGCACATCAATACGCCATTTTGAATCAACTCTACACAGCCGGTAGTGATGATACCGCGTTGTTTATGATTGGTGATCCCAAACAAGCTATTTATGGCTTTAGGGGGGGAGATATACATACCTACTTAAAAGCCGCAGAAGCAACCGATTATCGTTGGCATATGCAAACCAACTGGCGCTCTAGCCAAGCCATGGTGTTGGCTTATAATCGGTTGTTTTTGGGTGGTGCAACAGGCCGCCAACTGTTTGGCGCAGGCATTCATTACAGCGCGGTTAACGCTAGTAAATATGCAGTGGCTAATCAAGTGGATAATGCACGCGCTAAAGGCGTGGCGTTAAACTATGTATGGCTGCCCACACAATTGGCTACTAATGAACGCAAGCACCAACATATTGCCAGATGGTGCGCACATGAGATTCAAAGCCTGTTAGCCGAAGGGCACTTTCAGGCCAACGACATTGCTATGTTGGTGCGTGGCGCCGCAGAAGCACAAGCCTTACAAGCAGCGCTAAAAGAAGCTGGCTTAACCAGTGTTTATATAAGTGACCGAAGCAGCGTATATGCAAGCCTTGAAGCCACGGAAATGGTGCGTTTGTTGCAGGGTGTGTTGCACTGCGAAGACCAACGACAGTTAGTGCGTGCAGCCAGTACTCACCTTTGGGGTGGCGATATTTCATTGCTTGCGCAGTTAACGCAAGACGATGAATGCTTGGTAAAGGTACGCAGCCAGATGATGCAGCTGCGGCAGATGTGGCTAACGCAGGGTGTAATGGCCTTGGTGGTCCACTTGCTTAAACACCAAGCTATGGCTCCATCGATAAATGCAGAACGCTACATGACCAACATGGTGCAATTGGCTGAGCTGTTGCAAAAAGCATCTACCCAAGCCAGCTCGGCTCTGCTGCTAGTAGAGTGGTTGCAACAACAATGTGAGCAAGACCATACCGACAGCAGCGCCGAGTTGCGTTTAGAGAGTGACGCAAAGTTAATACAAATAGTCACCCAGCATGGCTCTAAAGGCTTAGAGTACCCAGTGGTTTTTATTCCCTTTGCCAGCCAAGCTAAAGACCCTCTTAAGCGGGGCGGCCAACACAGTCAGTTATTTTCGTATTACCATCCGCAACAGCAGTGCCCAGCGTTAATGATAGGGCGCGACACCTTGGTGTGCGATGAAGCCACTAAAGCGGCCCAAGAAGAGGCTACGCGACTGCTGTACGTGGCGGTAACTAGGGCTCAATATCGCTGTTATATCGCAGTGAGTGATTTTACCGATGGGCAGCTTTCACCATTGGGGCAAATTGCCTTTGAAGAAGATGATAATCAACATAAAGGCTTTAGTTGGCCCGATGCATTGGCAAAGTTAACACACCCAAATGACAGTCATCTTATGCAAGTGGAAGAAGACTTGGTGCAGATGCCTACCCCGCAAAACCCATTAGCCACCGATCGTGTGCAGCTTAAAGCGCAACAGTTTAGCGGCGTTATTGATAGCAACCACAACTTGTTATCTTACAGTGCATTAGTACGGCAGCTTAACCATGCAGCACATACAACACAAAGCAGCGTGAAAGACAGGGACGATGGTACTAGTCAGTTGGTTGAGGCCAACCTAAGCGCAAGCTCTAATGAACTTCGGTTTACCTTAGCCAAGGGTAAAAACAGCGGGTTATTGTTGCATGACATTTTGGAACAAGTGGATTTCAATCAGCCTGTTTGGTCAGCAGCCATGGAGGTACCGTTAGCTAAATACCACACTATGGTGGGTATAGATGAAGACGACGCGAAGCAGGTAGAACTATTGCAACAATGGTTAGAACAATGCTTAGCCGCAGATTTTCCACCTGTAAATACCGGCGTGCATACAACAACACATACGCAATCTGGCTTCTCGCTCAACCAGCTTGAGCAAGGGCAAACCTTAAGGGAGGCCGAATTTTACTTCCCATTACAACAGGCCAAACAATCTACCTTAGCGCAAATATTAAGCCGCCACCGGGGTGGTTTACCCACTGCATTGCCTAGTCACCCCATACTGCAAGGCATGATGCACGGCTTTATAGACTTAGTGTTTGAGCATGACGGGCAATACTACGTGGCCGATTATAAGTCTAACCACTTGGGTGACTGTGTTGATGACTACCATCATCAGGCCATGTTAGAAACCAACCAAAACCACTACTATGACTTACAGTATTTGATATACAGTTTGGCTCTGCACCGTTATTTACTGCAACGCTTACCCCATTATGACCCAGCGCTGCACTTTGGTGGTGTGTATTATTTGTATTTAAGAGGCATGGCCCCCCAATCAACCAACGGGGTGTTTGCTACGGCCATTAGTTTACAAGAGTTAAACGAGCTAGATGGGCTCTTTGCCGGAGAGACATTGTAATGTTTTCGCAAGCTCAATTGCAGGCCAAATACCTCAATTTAGAAGCGATTGACGGCTTTTTGGCCATTCAGTTGTGCCAAAGTTTAGGCAGCCAAAGTGACGTGCTGCAGCATTTGATAATGGCCTTGAGCGAAGCGCTACGTAATGGCCATAGCTGTTTGCCTTTGGCCGAAGTGGCGGGCCAAACTTTATGGTCTACGCAGGGCAATGTGGATTCTGAAATACCCGAACATGATGGCTTCACTTTTCCAGATTTAGCCGCATTAATAGGGTGCTTAGACGCCTGTTCTATTGAAGAACAACATCAAGCCCCTTTAGTGCTAGAGAATGGCACTCGGTTATATTTACGACGCTATTGGCAGTATGAACACAATGTGGCTCGGCTTTTATTAGAGCGAATGCAAACCCAGACATTAACCCAGCAACAGCAAATAAAGACAGGTGGCTTATTGTCGACATTGTTCCCACCTGTGGACGGCACTGATTGGCAGGCGCAAGCTGTAAAAGATGCTCTGCATCGTAAGATGAGTGTGATTTCTGGTGGCCCAGGAACAGGAAAAACCTACACCGTGGCGCGCTTAATTGTGGCGTTGCAGTGTGTGAGCGAAGCGCCATTAAACATTGCCATGGCAGCCCCTACGGGTAAAGCTAAGCAGCGCTTGTTAGAATCCATTAACCATGCCAAACATGAATTATTGCTACAGGGTATAGACCCAGTTCTTATCGGCAGCATTCCCGAAGTGGCCCATACCCTTCATGGCCTGCTAGGTATACGGCCGAATACTTTGTCTGTTAAACACCATAGCGGCCACCCTCTTGCTTTAGATTTGTTAATCATAGACGAGGTGTCCATGGTGGATTTGTCTATGATGGCTAAGCTTTTAGACGCCCTGCCAGAGCACTGTAAGCTGGTGTTGGTAGGCGATGCAGAGCAGCTACCTTCTGTTGCAGCGGGCTCTATATTAGCCGACATTCCGTCATCGGCAATAAGCTATTTACATAAAAGCCATCGTTTTGATGGTGAGGGTGGTATTGGCCAGCTTGCAAATAGTGTGATGTGTAATCAAAGCGACTTAAGCTGGCAGATGTTGCAGACTAACGAAGCCCTGCATCTAATAACAGATGAGTATTTTTCAGATTGGCTACAACAAATGTGTGAACAGTTTTTTGTGCCTATGTTAAAAGCACAAAGCCTAGACGATGCTTTTGTATGTTTAAACCGCTTTAGAATTCTAGCGGCTACCCGTGGTGGAGACATGGGGGTAGATGGGCTTAATGACCAAATAGAGCGTCTATTAAGCCGCCGGTTGTCGCAGGTTAGGTTGGGCCAAAACTACCAAGGCAAACCGGTGATGGTGACCAAAAATCACCATGGTTTGGGTTTGTTTAACGGCGATATCGGGATGATGTGGGCGGCAGAGAATGGGCAGCTTGATGTTTGTTTTGCTCAAACCCAAGGTGTGCGAAAAATAAACATAGGTTTATTACAAGATCTAGAAACGGTTTATGCTATGACCATTCATAAAACCCAAGGCTCCGAATTTGAACACGTGGGTTTGGTTATTGCCCCCCAAGCGGAACGCTTATTGTCTTCTGCGCTGTTATATACAGCCATTACGCGTGCCAAGATAACGTGTAGTATAAAAGTGAGTGCCTCATTATGGCGTAGAGCTGTGGCTAACAAGGCACAACGCTGGTCTGGGCTTAAACAACGATTAAGCCGCTAACATTCGCCCCTCCAAAATATGCTCGAACAAAATTTTAAGCTGGTCATCTTGCAGTTGTTGGTTAAATTCATCTTGATGGGTGATGCTGTATACCTTTTGACGCACAACCAAATAAGGCTCTGCGGCCTGCGTTAGACTAAAAGAAACATTAGGAAAGCGCTTTAAACATTGTTTAAAAAAGGCCATATTATTGGGCACAGCCATGCGCTCTTCGTTTGGGTACACTTGATCTAAGGTTTGTGCATGAACATTTATTTTCTGATAACGTTCAATATTAATAAACATCATAGGATCAAATACCTGCATGCCTTTTTGATTGCCCGTGACGCTGGTTAAGGGGAATTGACCCTTGGGAACCCGGTTATCAAAAAAAGTAAATTCATAGCGAGGGCTGGTGTGGGCCAGCCATTTAAATATAAGTTTTGGGATGCCTTGGTAAGCCTCTACACTATGCCCTAGAAAATCTTCTACAGACTTATACCGGCCACGCTGTTGGCCGCGTATCCATCCCCGTTCTACGGTTTCTTCTGGGGGGGTAATTACAAAATACATATACATAATGTGTGCATATTTGGCGTAGGTGCCATGCAGCACTTTTTGTACTTGTTCGGTTGAGAAACTGTCAAACCGGAACCGGTCTACCAAAATATTAGGTATGGTTTTATTCTGTTGGCCCGTACGGCGAATATAGCGGTCTAACTTACTATCAATAATATTAACTTCGTTGCTTGTGAAGCGCCCAGAGTATTTGTAATGGGGACCAAGAGATTGGTAGTCTAATAACTGTCGGCGCCAAATGTCGGGGCTAATGATGCCGTACCAAGAAGATTCAATACCCCGTTGCCCCATGGTTTTTTTTAGTAATGGCCTGAGGGTGCTTTTGCCCGCAGCAGAAGCCCCTTTTAGGCTAATAATGACGGGTTTTTCTACACGGCGTAGTAATTGGTATCCGTTGGCCGCTACAGCGGCATCAATAGCAGGCTCTATAAGCTTGCCCACCATAAAACTGCCATAATTATTAAGCACATGGCGGCAAATGATACGGCTCATAAAGCTTTGATCATTACCCAGTAAACCTCGAGTAGAGGCCACAGAACCTAATATTTGATAGCTGCTTTTGTACACCGCTTTTATTAAAGGGTCTTCGTGGGCTAGACCTTTTGTTTTAAGCTGGTTAATGGCTTTAAACTGAATTTCTTCTCCGCTAAGAGGGACTTTTTTGGGGATCGGTTTTTTATGCCAGGGCCAAAACCTTTTTTTTGTAGGTGCAATTTGGGCGGGCTGTACCATGACTTCTTCTGCAAGAACACGATCTACTTCTAGTTTTACGGCCTCGGACAAGGTTTGAAATTGTGCTTCAATTGAATCGTATAATGGTGCAATGTGTTGGTGTAAAATGTCGTTGGTGATGCGCCTAAAATTGATACCAAAATCTTCTTCGTGCTCGGCTTCAGGAATATGGATATTGGCTGCCACCCGCACAATAAGTTCATGCATCACCAAGCGAGAAGATGTAAAACCTACCAAATGCTCTGGTTTTAAACCCGTAAGGGTGGCTATTTCCTGCACTTCGTCGTAGCTTGTGTAAACGTTGGGCGCTTGAAAAATGGTCTCTAAGGCGCCTAATTCCCGTGGAAGGTTGGCACTTAATCCGGGGTTCCATGCACTGTATTCTTTTTGTTGTGGCATTCAATGTTTCTACGCGTGAGCTGGTATACATATTTATAGCAGATTTTGATAGGCGGGTCATTGTGCATGCAATGAGGTAATACGCCTCTACAGCCTTTAAAAATCGTTAAATCGCCCCCATAATTACCAAGCCAATATTCACCTAGAAGCGACGCAATACACAATATGACTTACGCCCTAGAAATAGATCAGCTCCACAAAGCTTATGACAATGGCTTTAAAGCGCTAAACGGCATCAGTTTGCAGGTTGAACGAGGTGATTTTTTTGCTTTACTTGGCCCCAATGGCGCCGGAAAATCCACCACGTTGGGCGTGGTCTCTTCGTTAATCAATAAGACCAAAGGCAGTGTAAAAGTATTTGGGTATGATTTAGATAAAGACTTAAGCAAAGCCAAATGTTTGATGGGCGTAGTGCCGCAAGAATTCAACTTCAATATGTTTGAGCAAGTGCAAGACGTGGTGATCCAGCAAGCGGGCTACTACGGCATTCCAAGAGACGAAGCCAAACGCCGCACACAGCAACTATTACAACAGCTAGGTTTGTGGGACAAACGCCATGATGCCTCACGCAATTTGTCGGGAGGTATGAAGCGCCGCTTAATGATTGCTAGAGCCTTGGTTCATCAGCCTAAGTTATTAATATTAGACGAACCCACCGCGGGTGTAGACATAGAACTAAGGCGGTCTATGTGGGAATTTCTTACTCAAATCAACGAGCAAGGCACCACCATTATTCTCACCACGCATTACCTAGAAGAAGCCGAGAGCCTGTGCCGCAACATTGCCATTATTGACCAAGGCGACATTATTAAGCACAGCTCCATGGATGAACTGCTAAAAACCATTAATACCGAAACCATTGTATTGGATCTACATCAACCGATTACCCAGGCACCAGACGTAGCAGGCTATCGGTTATTGTTGGTTAACGACACCCATATAGAAGTGACCCTTAATCAGGGCCAAGACATCAACCGTGTATTTGATGTGTTGTCTGCAGCCGGCATTCAAGTGATGAGCATGCGTAACAAGAGCAACCGCTTAGAAGAGCTGTTTGTTAATTTAGTCACCAGTAACAAAACCGATTTGAAGGGAGTAAGTGCATAATGACCTCTTACGAGATTTATATTGCTTACTTAACCATAGTGCGTAAAGAAATTAAGCGCTTTATGCGTATTTGGGTGCAAACACTACTACCGCCATCTATTACCATGGTGCTTTACTTTATTATTTTTGGCAATTTAATTGGCAGTCGTATAGGCCAAATGGGTGGCTTTGATTACATGCAATTTATTGTGCCTGGTTTAATCATGATGTCGGTGATCACCAACTCCTATGGTAATGTAGTGTCCTCTTTTTACAGCACCAAATACCAAGGTAGTTTAGAAGAAATGCTCGTGTCACCTACACCCAATTGGGTGATATTGGCAGGCTACGTGACGGGCGGCGTGGCCCGGGGATTAGCAGTGGGCACTATTGTGACCAGCTTGTCGTTGTTTTTTACCCAGTTAGAAATTCACAGCTTGGGCATCATTGTATTGGTGGTGCTAATGACCTCCATACTGTTTAGCTTGGGTGGTTTTATCAATGCCGTATTCGCTAACAGTTTTGATGACATAGCCATCATTCCCACTTTTGTATTAACCCCCCTAACCTACTTAGGAGGGGTGTTCTATTCCATTGATTTGCTACCAGATTTCTGGGCAGGGGTGTCGCAGCTCAACCCTATTTTATACATGGTAAACGCCTTTCGTTATGGCATTTTAGGTGTTTCCGACATCGCCGTAGGGTATGCCATATTAGTCATTAGTGCCTTTATAGTGGGCCTGTTTAGTTACTGTATGTACTTATTGAATACGGGCAAGGGCATTCGTAAATAGCCCAAGCCTTGGAGAGTAGTATGCAACAAAATGATTTTATTGAAGCCTCACCCTTAGGTGATAAAAGCGCCTACGTTACGGCATATGCACCACATTTGTTGTTTCCTATTCCACGCAATACACCGTGGAAGCCAGAGTATGCCACGCGTCCGTTTTACGGCATTGACGTATGGAATGCCTTTGAGGTGTCTTGGCTCAATGAGAAAGGCATGCCTAAAATGGCCCTGGCCGAATTTCGTATTCCAGCCGACAGCCCAAACATTGTAGAAAGTAAGT
Source organism: Gammaproteobacteria bacterium (assembly GCA_028598985.1). Classification (GTDB taxonomy): domain Bacteria; phylum Pseudomonadota; class Gammaproteobacteria; order Pseudomonadales; family Balneatricaceae; genus Njordibacter. The sequence continues at coordinate 1,457 of JAQRMV010000053.1, read as the reverse complement.
CGTTTAAGCTATACCTCAATTCGTTTAACCAAACCAAAATGAAGAACGCTTCACAAGTGCAACAATGCATGGCAGAAGATTTGTCTGCCGCCGCAGGAGCGCCCGTTCAAGTGACCTTGTATAGCTTGCGCGACATGGCAATGCCAGCGTTGCCAGTTCCCGGCACTAACATTGATCAACAAGACATTGAAATTACCACTTACACCCCTGATGCAAGTTTATTAGCCAGCGATATTAGTACCTACCGCACAGAAATTTTACACAGCAACTTATTAAAGAGTAATTGCCCCGTAACAGGTCAGCCAGACTGGGCCACATTAGTAGTGGAGTATGAAGGCCCCACCATAGACCGAGCAGGGCTGCTGGCCTACATTGTGTCTTATCGTGAGCACGGCGATTTCCATGAACAATGCGTAGAGCAGATATTCTTAGACATTAAAGCCCAGTGTAAGCCGGGCCAGCTTACGGTATATGCACGTTACGTAAGGCGTGGCGGGCTAGATATTAACCCCTATCGCTCTACTAGGCCGTTAAAACCTAGTAATCATCGCACGCAAAGACAATAACTAACGGGTGACCCTATGCAATTATTAGAAGGTTTGTTAAATCGAGTGTCTGCCTCTAAGCTAGAAGCGCCGGGCCCAAACGAACAGCAACTAGAGGCCATCATGCAGGCTGCATTAAGAGCGCCAGACCACGGTAATCTTAAACCGTGGCGTAGCGTAATGGTGAGTGGAGAAGGGCGCCATCAATTGGGGGAGCTATTCAAGCAGGCCCAACTACAACGCAACCCACAAAGTGATGCCCAAACCTTAGAAAAGTGCAGCAAAATGCCCACTCGAGCGCCCAACGTATTAGTGCTCATTGCCAGCCCTAAAGAACATCCCAAGGTGCCAGCATCCGAACAAATACAATCTGCCGCAGCAGCAGGACATGCCATGCTACTGGCAGCTTTTGCACAAAGTATTGGGGCTGTGTGGCGTACAGGCTGGGTAGTGAGCCATGGCTTAATCCGCAATGCATTTAACCTGCAAGAACAGGAACAAATTATCGCCATGATTTATATGGGAACGCCATCAATCCCCCTTAAGCCAGTGCCAAAAATAAGCAGTCAGGAATTTATTAAACAGTGGCATTAATATGTTGAATTACATTGCTTTTATAAAACCAAAAGCATAAAATCTGCCGCTTCAAATGGTGAGGTGTCCGAGTGGCCGAAGGAGCACGCCTGGAAAGTGTGTGTACCGCAAGGTACCGAGGGTTCGAATCCCTCCCTCACCGCCAACTTTTCCTGAGAATCCTCAGGTAACTCATTGAAATGTCCATCAAAACCCACTAAATCCAACTGTGATGGTAGACATTTATGAGGACACAAATCGGCTCTACCCCATTATCGGGGGATGGCACTCATTAAACCCGATTGATAATACCATTCCATCCGCAATGGACAAGCACTC
>JAQRMV010000052.1 GCA_028598985.1 Gammaproteobacteria bacterium | reverse complement strand
TATGCTGGCAGAAGGTGGGCGATTAATGCTGTGTTGTAATAATCCAACGTTGAGCGCGTTAGCCTTTGATGAAATGGTGCGTGGTGCTATTCCTCAAGCGGTGCTAGAGCAGCGCCTTGAGACCAGCCCAGGTTTTGTAGAAAAAAATCTGGATGCGGCGCTCAAGGTGATGATTTATACGTTACTTGCGTAAAGTGGATAAATACGTAGCAATACGGCCTACCGCTTCAATCAGTTGTTCTTCATGGGGCAAGAATACAATACGGAAATGCTGACTGTCTGGTAAGTTAAACCCGCTACCTTGCACTACCAATACTTTTTGCTGTGACAATAAATCAAAAGCAAACTTTTCATCATTCTCAATAGGGTATATTTCAGGGTCTAAACGTGGGAATAAATATAAAGCCCCTTCTGGTTTATGGCAGGTGACACCAGGCAGAGCATCAAGCATTTGCCAAGCCATATCGCGCTGACGTTTTAAACGACCGCCATCCACAATAAGCTCTTTTATGCTCTGATAGCCGCCTAATGCTGTTTGTATAGCGTATTGGCTAGGCACGTTAGAACATAGGCGCATGCTAGCGAGCATGTCTAGGCCTTGGATATAGTCTTTAGCCTTATGCTTGGCGCCAGAAATTACCACCCAACCAGAACGAAAGCCAGCGGCACGATAGGTTTTAGATAAGCCGTTAAAACTCATAAATAACACATCATCGGCTAAGCTAGCCATGGGCGTAAATTGAGCGTCTTGATAAAGAATTTTGTCGTAAATTTCGTCGGCGAAAATGATAAGACCATTCTTACGGGCTAATTCAATAATCGCTTCAAGGGTTTCTTTAGAATAAACCGCGCCGGTGGGGTTATTGGGGTTGATGACCACAATGCCGCGGGTGCGATCAGTGATTTTAGACGCCATGTCCTCAAGATCGGGCTGCCAACCGTTGTCTTCATCGCAACGGTAATGTACGGGGGTGCCGCCAGATAAAGAAGTTGCCGCAGTCCATAGGGGGTAATCCGGTGCAGGGATGAGCATTTCATCGCCTTCGTTTAACAAGCCTTGCATGGCCATAACAATAAGTTCACTCACACCGTTTCCAATGTAAATGTCTTCAATGGTTACGTTTTTAATGTTCTTGCGCTGGCTTTCATGCATCACCGCCTTACGGGCTGCAAATAGTCCTTTAGAATCGCAATAGCCTTGAGCATTAGGCAAGTTGTGGATGACATCTTGGACGATTTCTTCCGGCGCTTCAAAACCAAACGGGGCAGGGTTGCCAATATTTAATTTAATGATACGGCTGCCTTCATCTTCTAGGCGTTTGGCTTCTTCTAGCACAGGGCCGCGAATGTCGTAGCATACGTTTATCAATTTTTGCGATTTGCGTATCATGCTCATAGACTTAATCTCGTCGAATGTATTGGTTTAATACCATAATAATAACTTATCATACGTGGTAGAAATTGTTTAGAAAACTATAAAAACGTCATCAAACAGTATTATTTAACCAATACTGACTATTTATTACACAAAGAAGGATGTGAAAAATGACTAATAATACAACGTGTAAGGCCAAGGTCATAAAGTCAGAAGCTCAGTGGCAAGAACAACTAAGCCCCGAAGCCTTTGAAGTCTGTCGCCAAAAAGGCACCGAAAGGCCATATACGGGTGAGTACGACCAGCATTTTAAAAATGGTAAGTATCATTGCCACTGCTGTGGAGAAGAATTGTTTGCTAGTGAATCTAAGTTTGATGCAGGGTGCGGATGGCCAAGTTTTAGTGCCCCAACAAGCGGGCCAGCCATTAAAGAAGCCATAGATGTGACCCGAGGTATGACAAGAACAGAAGTGATGTGTGAAAGTTGTGGCGCTCACTTAGGCCATGTGTTTCCAGATGGTCCCCCAGAAACAGGCCTGCGCTACTGTATTAACTCCGTTGCCATAGATTTTAAAGCGGCGGACTAAAACAGGCGCAATTAATTCCCGGCTAAAAAGTTGGCTAAGCTGAGATCGCTTAAGCCGCGCCCTAGGCTGGTGCTAAGCACTTCATTAATAATTTCTTGGTTCTTCTGTGCGTCGGGTAAGCGAGAAAACTTGTGGCTGCGCTGAGTTTGATAATGTCCTGTATGACTACTGCCTCCCACTGTGGTAATAAGTGTGATTTTGGCATCAAGGCTTACGGTATAGATTAAATTATTATATAGAGTGTCATAAGAAAGTTTTTCAAGAATTAAGGTTAAGTGTGCCGGTGCAGCAGAGCTGGTGCCGTCGAAACCTAATTGAGTGGCCGATTGTTGCGCGGCAACCAACAGCGCACTATTAATATCATTGGATATGCTAATGGCGCTAGAGTTTTCATAAACCCCGCCACGACTGCCTAATATGCTGCTGGAGCGCTGATCTTTTATATTGATAGTAAGGGCTCGGCCTTGGCCATACATGGGTCCAGTGATGCTTGCTTGGGGCTGTAGTACTACAGATTGAGGGCTCACGGCGCACGCAGAAAGAAAAAGGCTAAGGCCTAGGGTTTTTAATAGTACTTTCATTGAGGTGTCCTTAAAATCATGCCAAAGCAGTGTAAAAGCTAATAATTTAGGTATAAGACTATTACATTGGGGAAAAGGTTCCAAGTGATGCGACTCAAGAAATTAATTTATGCCAAAATAGACGGCTTTTTGATCAGTATGAAGAAATATTGCTTTTTTTCGCCTAAACGTTTGACACGGCTGAGGAAATCATTAAAATGCGCATCTCCTAAAGGCAACGCCGAACACGGTTAGTTTGAAGGAAATGCGGAGCGGTAGTTCAGCTGGTTAGAATACCGGCCTGTCACGCCGGGGGTCGCGGGTTCAAATCCCGTCCGTTCCGCCATTTATTTTCTTAAGCCACCCTTGAACTTGGCTTAACTTAGAAAATAAATAGCACTTAGTACGTTGGGTGATTAGCTCAGTTGGGAGAGCATCTGCTTTACACGCAGAGGGTCGGCGGTTCGAACCCGTCATCACCCACCAAGTGTACGATGGAAGTAGTAAAATTATGCGGAGCGGTAGTTCAGCTGGTTAGAATACCGGCCTGTCACGCCGGGGGTCGCGGGTTCAAATCCCGTCCGTTCCGCCATTTACTATCATATTAGCCGCTTAACGCGGTTTTTTTATGCCTGTGATTTCTCATCCAAGCCTATGTTAGTTTATAGTATTTTCTATTCCGTTCTATTTGGGTTAACTTAATTACCCTTGTCCTATGAAGTGACGGTTCCCATGAATATATTTCGCGGTCACAGTATTCGTGATCGACTGTTTACTGCCTTTGGTGTGTTGAGCATACTCACCTTGGCTACCAGCGTGATAGGTTGGTCGTTACATGTGCAGCTTGGGAATAAGCTTAAATCCGTTGTTGAACAAGACATTCCATCCTTAGGCTTGATGGTTAAGCTAAGTACCGAAGCTGCCACCATAACCTCACTAGCTCCAGCATTAGCGGCGGCAAAGGATGAAGGTGCTAGACAAGCATTGTGGCTTCATCTCAACGAAGGTACTAAAAGCATTGCGCGTTTGTTACCCAACATACCCACCACGCCTGCGGCTCTCACTGATCAAACAATGAGCTTGGATGCGCAGCTGAAAAGTATTGATACTACTTTGCATCATCTCAACGACAATGTACTCAAACAGCTTAAACTCAAAACCGATAAAGAGACTGAAAGCCAGCGGCTGCGGTGGGCCGTGAGCGGGTTTTTGACGGATATAGATCCGTTGATCGATAACACACAAAAGTACATTAGAAGTCGGTTTAACGAGGATATTCCCACCTCTGGTATTGTGGTTAATAGTCGCGGAGAACGTACTATCGCTCAATTAAACGCAGATTTACAAGTGCTTTTTAGATTAAAGGCAGACACTAGCCTATTGGTTAACTTAGTTGGTAGGGCGCACCATTTGCCAGATCCAGATTCCCTCATAGCTACGGCGATACAAGCCGATAAACTGGGCAAAAGTATTCCTGAGTATATTGATAACATGAGTTACATTAAGGGGTTTTCTGAATTAAGGGTAAATCAAATACTAGATTTTGTACGGCGAGATTTGAATATGTTCGAACTACGTCGCCAGGAACGTTTGTACTTTGAAGCTGGCCAAGAGTTGTTGAATAATCTTGAAATTCAGCTAGTGAGTTTCAATGATTACATCAATGGCCATGTTAATGCGGTGCGTGAGGCGTCTTTTCAGGCGGTAAAAGAATCAAATTATGCTATCGCTCAAGGCAATAGGTTGATGATTGCCACCAGCCTTGCCAGTGTGTTGTTGAGTGTGTTGGTTGTTTGGCTTTACGTGGCCAAACACATTGTTGGCCGCATCCGCATACTAGATGGCAGTATGCGAATTATCGCCGCCGGTAACTTACAGCAGCCTATACCGGTTAAAGGTCGCGACGAAATTGGTACTATGGCTAACTCCTTGCGCAGCTTTAGAGATCAGCTAACAGAAAAACAGGCAGAGCTAGTGCAGGCGGGTAAGCTTGCCGCACTGGGTCAATTATCTGCAGGTATATCCCATGAAATAAACCAACCGCTCACAGCGATAGGCCACTATGCCCATAATGGAGTGAGGTTGTTAGAGCAAGGGCGACCTGCAGAAGCGATGGATAATTTTTCGCAAATTTCATCTCTCACTAAGCGCTCTACTGATATTATAACTAGGCTAAAATCCATGGCGAGAAAACGCCGCGACAGCGTACAGCCTGTGTGTCTAAATCAAGTGGTTGATCATGTATTAACCTTATTGCAGAGTCACCCGCAAACCCAGGCCACACAAATGTCGGTGGCCATGAAGTATGAAAATAACATCGTAATGGCAGAACAAATACAGATGGAACAGGTGGTGTTGAACCTCTTGTCTAACGCTTTAGATGCTGTGGCAGATAACACTCATACCAAAAAAATAGCCATTGAATGTGTACAAAGTGAAGGTCAGATTGAGTTACGCATTTCTGACAATGGACCTGGTGTGGCCCCTGAGTTATATGAACAAATATTTAATCCATTTTTTACCACTAAAGAAGTGGACCAAGGCTTAGGCTTAGGTTTGTCAATTTCTTACAACATCATACAAGACTTTGGTGGGCAACTTGCAGTGGTGCATAACCCCCAAAAAGGCGCGATATTTTCTTTGCGTCTGCCATTTAACAGTATTAACCAAGCTGAGACCATGCGATGAACAATGCTACATTCTTAGGGCAAGTTCTAGTGATTGATGACGAAAAATCGGTGCGCCAATCCTTTTGCCAAACCCTGTCCCTAGACGGCTACAATGGGTTAGATTTTGAGCATCCAATGGATGCTTTAGCTTTATGTAATGATCAATGGATGGGTGTTATTGTGTGTGATTTACGTATGCCAAAAATGGATGGTTTGGCCGTGCTTGAGGCTGTTAAAGCAATTGATCCAGACATCCCTGTTATTTTATTTAGTGCTCATGCAGACATTGCGGTCGCTATAAAAGCCATTCGTTCTGGAGCTTATGAGTTTTTAGAAAAAACCGATGACCCTCAACAACAAATGGACACGATTAAGCGGGCTTGGCAAAATCGTCAGCTGGTGTTAGAAAATCGAGCTCTGCGACTATCTTTAACCGAAAAACATGAAATAGAACACCGATTGCTAGGCCACAGCGAGGTGATGGAAAATATTCGCCAATCCGTATTGCAGTTGGCGCAGTTAGATTTAGATTTAATCATTAACGGGGCTACCGGCACGGGCAAAGAAGTTGTTGCACGTTGCTTGCATGACTTTAGTAGCCGAGTTAAGCGTCCTTTTGTGGCTCTTAATTGTGGCGCTTTGGCTGAGTCGATGATCGAAAGTGAGTTGTTTGGCCATGAAGCAGGCGCTTTTACAGGCGCCCAAAAGCGTCGCATCGGTAAGTTGGAATATGCTAACGGTGGCACAATTTTTTTAGACGAAGTAGAAAGTATGCCGCCGCATTTGCAAGTGCGGTTATTACGCGTAGTACAAGAACGGTGTTTAGAGCGAGTAGGAGGCAATGAACTTGTTCAATTAGATGTGCGTATTATTGCTGCTAGTAAAGTCGATTTGCGACAGGCAGCAGATGTTGGTGACTTTCGTGAAGACCTTTATTATCGCCTCAACGTCACCAATATTGATCTGCCAAGTATAGCTGAGCGTAAAGCCGATATTGGTTTGTTGTTTATGCATTTTGCAGAAATTTCGGCGCAAAAATATAATTTACCGTGCCCAACCTTAGATGGTGAACAGTTGCGCCATTTGAACACACGGGATTGGCCTGGTAATGTGCGCGAAATTAACAATGAAGCAGAACGATGGGCCCTAGGGTTGAGCCTGATTAATTCAGGTGCTAAGTCAGCGCCGCTTCTAGATGGTTGTTTAGACGAGCAAATAGACCAGTTTGAAAAGAGCGTTATTGAAGCGGCACTAAGCCAAAATCATGGTCATTTAGAGCACACGGCGGCAGCTTTAAATATTCCTCGTAAAAAGCTCTACCTAAGAATGAAGAAACACCAAATCGACAAAGCTTAGGCTTACTTATGTAATGAGTCAAAAGTGACTCGTTATGAGCGACTAACCTGGACGTTTGTGACACATTTTTTCTAATTAATTTTGATGTTATAGATAAATAATATTTAAAATCAATAGGTTGGATATTTTTATCAAACAGGCATATATCTTGCAATAGATTAAGGCAGCGCGAGCATAAAAAACGATATGTGAAGCCTGCGCACTAATCCTTTGGAGAATAAAAAATGAATATTATGATCAAAAAGCATACGGGCCTAATGGCCACGGCAATGGCAGCAGTTACTTTAATAGCTGCAACAAGTGCAACAGCCGCAACCAAATGGGATATGCCTACGCCTTATGGTGACGGTTATCACCAAACCATTAACGTGCGTGCCTTTGCTAGCGATGTAAAAATAGCCACAGATGGCGAGCTAGATATTGTTGTTCACTCTGGCGCTTCGCTGTTTAAACACCCAGAAATTCACCGTGCCGTGCGTACAGGGCAGGTGCCTATTGGTGAAATGTTTATGGGTATTTTGGGTAATGATGACCCAGTATTTAAACTCGATAACATTCCTTTCTTAGCGTCTGATTTTGATCAAGCTAAAGCTTTGTGGGATGCGTCTCGCAGCGCTATTCAGGCGTCTATGGCAAGCAATGGTTTGCAGTTGTTGTACGCCGTGCCGTGGCCTCCACAGGGTTTTTATACCCAAGAAGCGATTAGTAAAATTGCCGATCTAAAAGGCTTAAAAATGCGTGCCTATTCACCAACCACATCGCGTTTAGCTGTGCTACTAGAGTCTACGCCTACTACGGTACAGGTGCCGGAAATTCCTCAGGCCTTTGGTGCCGGCATTATTAATGCCATGATTACATCGCCTTCTACAGGTGTAAGCAGCCAGGCATGGGATTTTGTTCATCATTACACAGATGTGCAAGCATGGATTCCTAAAAACATGGTATTTGTGAACAGTAAAGCCTTTAAGCGCTTGGACGCAGATGTACAATCAGCTGTATTGGCTGCTGCTAGCAAAGCTGAAACTCGTGGTTGGGAAATGGCTATTGAGGAAACTCGCGTTAAAACTCAAGGCTTAGCCGACAACGGTATGGCTGTAGTACAGCCTACCGCAGAACTACAGGCTTCGTTGAAAGCTATTGGCGCCACCATGGCTGCTGAATGGGCTACAGAAGCAGGTGACACGGGTGCTGCAATAATGGCTGACTACCAGAAATAATATACCTCCCAGTCAGGTAGCTGGCGGCCTAAAAAGGCACGTTGGCTACCGTTTTAGTTTAGAGGGTTTTAATATGCGTCGATTTTTAGATGATTTATACACCTTTTCAGGTGCTTTAGCTGGGTTGTTTATTGTGGCAATTACGCTGGTGATTTTGGCCCAAATTGTCTCTCGTTGGTTGGGCTTTATTATTCCGTCAACGGATGATTTGTCGGGCTTCTTTTTGGCAGCCTCCAGTTTTTTAGGTTTGGCATATACCTTAAAGCAAGGTGGTCATATTCGTGTCAACTTAGCCATTCAACGTTTATCAAGCCGCCAGCGCCACAAACAAGAATTACTAGTGTTGGCGGTAGGTTCGGCTCTAGGCACTCTGATGTCTTGGCATTTAGGATATATGGTGTACGAGTCATGGGTGTTTGAAGACGTTTCTGTGGGTTATTTGCCAATACCCTTATGGATGCCGCAATCGAGTATGTTCATAGGCATGTTGGTGTTTAATATTGCATTAGTAGACGAGTTCGTAAGAGTGGCAAGAGGCCAGAAACCTTGTTATCAAGACCATGAAGACGAACTTAATTTTGAGGAAGTGTAATGGACCCTCTACTCATTGCTGGAATTTTAGCCGTAGCATTATTTGTATTACTGGCCGCGGGTCTGTGGGTTTCAATGACTCTGATGTTGCTGGGTCTGCTAACTATGGTTATGCTCGATAACAGTGCCTATGGTCCTATTTTTGCTACCACCACGTGGGGCGCAAGTTCCAGCTGGGCGCTTACGGCACTACCTTTATTTATTTGGATGGGAGAGATTTTGTTTCGTACTCGCCTGTCTACTGACCTGTTTGAAGGTCTTACTCCATGGCTTGGCAAACTGTCAGGTCAGTTGTTTCACGTTAATATTTTAAGTTGTGGTATTTTTGCTGCAGTTTCCGGGTCTTCTGCAGCCACGGCCGCAACCATTGGCCGTATGACGTTACCCGAACTCAAGCAGCGTGGCTATGATACACGTATGGCCATAGGCACTTTGGCTGGCTCCGGTACCTTGGGTTTGCTCATTCCGCCATCCATTATTTTAATCGTTTATGGTGTGGCGGCTGAGGTTTCTGTGGCTCGTTTATTCATGGCGGGAGCTGTGCCTGGGTTATTATTAGTCTGTTTGTTCATGGGGTATACGATACTCTGGGCGAAGTTGAACCCTCAATCTGTGCCACAAGATACTAGGTGTTTTACTTGGGCCGACAAATTTAAAGCCGTACGCAATTTGCTACCCGTATTAGGATTAATCGTGTTTGTTCTGGGGTCTATTTATACGGGCTTAACCACGCCTACAGAGGCTGCTGCTTTTGGTGTGGCGGGAGCCTTGATTCTTTCCTTATTGACTGGCACTCTTTCTACAACGAGCTTTAACGACAGTTTGATGGGCGCAGTTAAAACCTCGTGTATGATTGCCCTCATTCTTGCTGGCGCAGCGTTTTTAACAATTAGCATGGGTTTTTTAGGTTTGCCACGGATGTTGGCAGAAATGATTACTACGCTGCAGCTTTCGCCTTATATGCTGCTAGTTTATCTCACTATTTTGTTTGTTATTTTGGGCTGTTTTTTAGATGGGATTTCAGTTGTGGTGCTTACTACCTCTGTGGTGTTGCCGATGGTACAGCAAGCAGGTATTGACTTGTTATGGTTTGGTATTTACATTGTTTTGGTGGTAGAAATGTCTCAAATAACACCGCCGGTAGGGTTTAATTTATTTGTAATTCAAGCGCTAACGGGCAAAAATATTTTATATATTGCCCGTGCTGCCCTGCCATTTTTTATGCTCATTATGTTGGCCGTGGTGCTGATTACGTTGTTCCCTAACATCGTTACGGCTTTGCCTGCATTAATGGTTAATTAACTATGCGCAAAACCGCCTTTAATTCATTGCTGTTCCTAGCATTAACAGTAATCAGCGTCACCTCATGGGGACAAAGTACAGCAATTATCAAGGCGGTGGGTACTTGGGGCAACCTTACCAATTACCAAAAACATGAAGGGCCATTTTGGAACCAACATATAGCTCGCGCATCTGACGGCGCAATTATTGGCGAGGTCAAGCCGCAAACGGCGTTAGGCCTTAAGGGGTTTGAGATCATGCGGTTGGTGAAGAACGGCGTGTTTGATTTTGCCTTTGGTTTGCCGGGTTATGTAGCAGCCGACAATGCTATCTTTGAAGGCGCTGATTTGTCTTCTTTATCACAGGACCTAGCCACTCTAAAACTGGCATCTGATATATACCGGCCTACTTTAGATCGAGCATTTAAGAATATTTATAACGCCAAATTAATGATGTTATACCCGTTTCCAAGCCAAACCCTTTGGTGTAATACGCCCGTGACTAAAATTGGTGACTTAAAAGGAAAACGCATTCGTGTGTACTCTACTAGTCTAGGCGACTTTGTAGAAGGAGTAGGTGCTACGTCCGTTGTCGTGCCTTTTTTAGAAGTAAATGCCGCGCTCACTAATGGCGTATTAGACTGTGCAATTACGGGTACTATGTCAGCTTATACTGGCAAGTGGTATAAAGTGGCTAGTTATGCGTTTACTCTGAGAGTGGGATGGGGGCTTGCATTTGGTGCTTTTAACCTAGATAAATGGAACTCTTTGTCGAAAAACCAACAAAATCTGTTGGAGCATGAGTTAAGCGAATTAAACCAACGCATGTGGGCAGAAACAGCAACCGAAGACGATATTGCCATTGAGTGTTTAACGGGTACTCGCTGTAGCCTTGGAGAGCTTGGAGGCATGGTGTTGGCAAAACCATCAAAGGCAGACCTTAAACAACGCGATAGAATTGCTCAAGAGGTTATATTGTCACGATGGGCTGCACGCTGCGGGCCTGAATGCACTTCCAATTGGAATGCCACGGTTGGGAAGGTATTAGGGTTAACGGCGTCAGGACAATGACTGTCATAATAGGTGAGCAAGACGTCCAAAAAAAGGATAAAAACCGCTTCTAAGCGGCATGAAATTATGGAATTTATGGCTACCTTTGCCGCTTAGTACTGCTAACAATACTAAGCGGCTGCAACTCAACTCATAGCGGAGCAATTTTATAGAAGGCCGCGATCCACTTGGTCTAACCAATAATCTACCGATTCAGGGCGTCCGTAATAATAACCTTGTACGCGAGTAACACCTGCTTTAGACAGTAAATTAGCTTGGGTTTCAGTTTCTATGCCTTCGGCAATCACTTGGAAGTTAAGTTCCGTAGCCATGTTCACTAGAGCCTTGATGATGGCTAAGCTGCGAGGGTTGTCTTCCATTTGCACAATAAAGCTACGGTCTATTTTTACAAAGTCTACTGGAATGTCTCGAATACGATCCATGTTCGAATGTTCCATGCCAAAATCGTCGAGCGCAATTCCAAACCCCTTAGCACGCAGCAAATCCACATTGCTTAGGGCCAGTTGTTGGTCTTTAATGGTTGCCGTTTCTGGGATCTCTAGCACTAGGCGATGAGGTGTTGAATCAGGCTTGTTAAACAAGTTAATAAGCTCGGTTACAAAATCTGTGGAATGAATAAACGTGCTGTCGGTGTTAAAGGCTAAGTAATAATGGCTATTGCGGTGCTTCAGTTTGGTTAAAATAGGCACTAACTGGGTTAAAGATGCGTCTTTAAATTTTGAGTATGCTGGTTGTGATAAAGCAATGTCTAAAAAATGATCGGGAGCGGCCACTGATCCGTCGCTTTTCTGCCAACGCATTAAAGCCTCAAAACCCACCGCTTTGTGTGTGGCGTTGTCACAAATAGGCTGTAGATAAAATACAAATTCTCCTTTATCAAGCCCTGCTAAAATTTCATCTTTAAGTTGACTGTCTATGACGGAATTGTTCGTGCCTGAAGAGGTGACTGTAAGCCCAACGTTGCCCGATTTTGATAACACCAGTTTATAAGGTGCACCTTGTTTTGCTGCACTGGTAAATCCATCTCGCGTGAAGCCTATAATGCCCATGGTTGTTATTAATAAGCCATAATCGAATGGGTTGATTTGGTCAAGCAGTGTGGCATCGTTATAGGGTATAAATGGTATGGCAAGCATCGATATAAAAGATGGAAAGGCCACGCCTTGTAAGCCTGTATAATAAATGGATACAACCATTACCAAGGCTAAGGGAATGAGGTTTTGCGGGGAAAAATACAAACACACAAAGTGGGCCGTGATAATAATGAATGCAAGATAGGAATTTTTTGGCCAGCTAAACTTGCGCTTATGCCACTGTAATACTAAAAACATCATATTAGTAAGCACGGCAAATTCTAATAGATGGAGATGAGCTATAACAAAGTTTAGATCGCTAAATGGGGTATTGAATGGCAGGTCATGCGCCAACCAATGTTGTGTAAGAATTACGGCAACATAAATGGTGTAAGTAGGCAGTAGCCCTGGTAAATAAGTGGCAAAATTGCCAGTGAAATCTGCAGGGGACCACATTTTACCAAAGTATTTAGCAGGGTAAGCTATGCATATGCTGGCAATCAGTTCTGTAATCACAAATAGCCAGTTAATATCACTTGTGTGTAAGACCAACTGCCAACCAATGTGGCTGGCAAATATTACCCCTAATACATAGGCCCAGTGTTTTAGGGGCGCAATATAAAGCATGCTAACAAAGCAAGTAATAACCCATGTGCACTTGTGGTTGGTGACTAATTCTTCAACAAAATAGGTATGCAGATTAAGCACAGCTACGGCTATAAAAACCCCAAAGTAGGATAATACCGTAAGGTTTTTAAAGGCGTAAAAGGGGTTAACTCTCATGGTGCGATATTTTTTGCTAGCTGCTTAGGCAGGTTTAAGCGCTAATGATATTAGTAATGGGCACCACGGTATTAACATCTTCATCATAATCAACACCTTCTATGCCAAAGCCAAACAGCCGTAGGAATTCTTCCTTATAACCCGCCATATCGCTAATTTGAAATAAATTATCATCGTTTATTTTAGCCCAAAGGGACTCTACTTGTGCCTGTACATGGGGCTCGATTTCTTTGTAATCGGCCCTCAAGCGGCCTTCATCATCTTGATATGGTTTAGTGCCGTACAGGCTTTCACGGAATAACAAGTCCACCTGTTCAATACAGCCTTCGTGCGTGCCTTCGGCTTTCATTACCTTAAACAATAAGCCAAGGTACAAAGGCATCACAGGAATGGCCGCGCTGGCTTGTGTAACCACGGCTTTAAGTACAGATACTCTAGCATCGCCCCCTATGGCCTTCATTTGTTCGCGAATATCAATAACTTTGTGGTCTAGGTCTTTCTTGGCTTGGCCAATGGTGCCATCCCAGTAAATGTCTCGAGTTACCTTTTCGCCCACATAGGTGAAGGCTGTGGTTTTACAGCCAGTCGCTAAAACGCCGGCATCACTTAATGCGGTTATCCACATTTGCCAATCTTCACCACCCATTACCGCAACTGTATTATCAATCTCTTCTTGGCTAGCTGCACTAATGGCAAATTCTTTAATAATGCCTTTGTCAGTATCCACACCTTGTTGTATTACGTCTTTGCCAATGGGCTTAAGGGTAGACATATGTATTTCACCCGTCTTGGGGTGTTGGCGGCGAGGGGAGGCTAAGCTGTATACCACTAAATCCACTTGGCCTAAATCGGCTTTAATGGTGTCTATGGTGATTTGTTTGAGCTCGTCGGAAAAAGCGTCTCCGTTAATACTTTTAGCGTACAAACCCTTAGCTTGCGCAGCTTTGTGGAAAGCCGCAGAGTTATACCAACCCGCAGTTCCTGGCTTTTTTTCGGTGCCTTCTTTTTCAAAGAATAAACCTAATGTGTCTGCATTGCTGGCAAAGGCAGCGGTAATGCGTGAAGCAAGCCCGTAGCCCGTAGATGCACCGATCACTAGTACTTTTTTAGGGCCGCCATCTAATGCGCCATGCTGGGTCACATAGTCAATTTGGCTTTGCACATTGGCTTCACAGCCCGTTGGATGAGTAGTAATACACATAAAGCCGCGAACACGAGGTTTAATGACCATGAAAAATTCCTGTTTAATGGTGACAAGTGATGTCAAACGTTATAAATCAACGTGCTATTATAGCCTGCCATGAGGTAATTATCAGCCTTTGCGTAGATTCAAAAATTAACCCAATTAATCATTGACCTATAGCGACATTGTCTTATAATACGCGCACTGATTTGGCAGCGGTAGCGCACTGTGGTCCATCTATCATGTGGGTGATTAGCTCAGTTGGGAGAGCATCTGCTTTACACGCAGAGGGTCGGCGGTTCGAACCCGTCATCACCCACCACTATTTGTTTAAAAAAAGACGGTCTACTTTGGTAGTGCGTCTTTTTTTTGCTTAAAATTTAGTCAATGATGGTATCAACAACCCCTGCTAGTTTTAGTTGGCGGGCTGTTAAATAGTGCATATCATCACTGGGGGTATTTCTAACCCAGTATAAAATATCCTCCGGTACACCACGGATTTTTAATTCTGTTTCTATCATTTCTGTAGCCACTAAACCGATGTATTTGGTGTGTTGGCTGTTAATGGATGAACTGGCTGCCCCTTGGTGAAAACCAAATTTGGAGCCGTTGGTGGCGTATAGATGTGGCCCAGAAACCGCAATGATCACGCAGGCGCTGGAGCAGTTGCCATCCACAATGACAGGCACTTTGTTGCGTGAAATCCAGAGGGCTATTGAGACTGCAGACCCTATATCGCCACCCTGGCTGGTAATAATAATGCGATCGGCGATGTCTTTTTGAGAAAATGACAATAAAGATTCATATGTTTTAGGCCCTATGTAACCATTAAGCAATAGCGTGTGTGGAGCAATTTGTTCAAAAACACTATGTGTCGAGGGGTGATTATTTAGGGCCATCTCTTTATGCATAGGGTATTGTAGAACCCAAGAGGTGGTAAATATTAATTCTAATAACACCATCAGTCCCCCAGCAATCAACATAAATCGATCAATCAGCAGGCTGCTAACTCGTTTTAGCAGATACAACCAACCCACCAAAGAGACGAACGAGGCACCGATGTGGGAAAGTTCTAGCAGGTCAACTAGTTGACCATTGGATTTATTAATTGCGGCCTCTAATGCGCTAGGCAAATAGCTATATTGCCAAACTAAGATAATACCGATAAGAACATAGATTAACCGATACATCAGAACATCTGATTAGCTGTTCGAGCAATAGCTTGAAGTACCATGATTAGAAAAATACCCACCACATTAAGTAGATACTGGAACATACCGCTGGGCCGGTGAGACACAACATAGGCCTGCTCTCGGTCCCAGAAAGTAATCCCTTTTTGTTTAAGCTCACGGTACGAGTGGTACATAAAAAACAAACTTAACAAAGGGATACCGAGGGCCATACCACGAGTGATGACACTAAAATCGCGCACTATTCCCTTTGCCACACCAATAGGGCGAAGGTTTTGGTTGGTGACTCGAATGCCAAAAATCCACTTGCCTATGGAACTGCCGGTAAACCCTATGGTGATACCCGTCAATATAGAGCTAGCAACAACAGTGATCACCGTCCAAACGATAAAGTCTATGGCTGGGTTGCTGTGTTCAAACCACTGGACGGCTGTGTATGGGGCAAGGGCGTACACAGCAAACACTAATAACCCTCCACCAATGGAGCCATTAATAATGATATCGAGTAATCTTGCAGCGTAGCGGCGCCAGGGTGTAACTGGGTAGGTGAGCCAAGCGTTGGGTTTGTTTAATGTATCTATGGGTGGTGTGTTGGCGTCACTAGTGCCTGCTGTGAGGCCTTCTAAGCGGGTAAGCTCATATTGCTCCACGCG
>JAQRMV010000051.1 GCA_028598985.1 Gammaproteobacteria bacterium | reverse complement strand
CACAAAATCAATATCGCTTTGTGCCTCATCTAATATTTCTTCCACCTGCAAAAACAAATTATCAACACGTTCGTGGAACAGGGCTTCACTCATAGGAATCTCTTAAGCTGGTAACTGATAGTAAATATGCTCTCAAAGTATAGCATTGCTTCGGTGTTAGCTAGTGCAGCAGAGAGAATCAAGGGTATAATCTCAACCATTACGAAACTTTGTTAAACGAGCAGGTGACTGCGTGAAAAAAATAATGTGTATGCTTGCCTTATGCTTTGCTATCGTGGGCTGTGGCCAGGCGGGAAGTTTGTACCTCCCCGACACCACTCAAACCGATGAACAAAACAGTCACTAATGAGCTCCTCCATGGATAATTTTGAATACCGCGGTAATCGACTATTTGCCGAAGATCTAGATGTAAACGCTATCGCGCAAGAATACGGTACGCCTACTTACGTTTATTCTAGAGACACCTTGGAACGTAATTACGTTGCGTATAATCAAGCCTTAGAAGGCTGTGATCATCTAATTTGTTATGCGGTAAAAGCCAACAGCAACATTGCAGTACTCAATGTTTTGGCACAGCTTGGAGCAGGTTTCGACATCGTTTCAATCGGTGAGCTAGAGCGTGTATTGGTAGCCGGCGGCGACCCAAAGAAAATTGTATTCTCAGGTGTGGGAAAACAAACCCACGAAATGCAACGGGCGCTTGAGGTAGGCGTTCATTGTTTTAATGTAGAATCTGAAGCCGAGTTAGTACGCTTACAACATGTTGCCGCCAGTATGAATTGTATTGCGCCAGTGTCGTTACGGATCAACCCAGATGTAGATGCACAAACCCACCCATATATTTCTACAGGCTTAAAAGAGAACAAATTCGGTATTGGTATTGATCAAGCCCCAGCAGCTTATGCCCAAGCGGCGGCCATGAGCAACATCAATGTGATCGGGGTAGATTGCCACATTGGCTCTCAGCTCACTCAAATAGAACCGTACCTAGACGCTATGGACCGCTTGTTTGTACTAATTGACAATATTGCTAAGCAAGGCATTACCATTCAGCACTTAGATTTAGGCGGCGGTTTGGGAGTATGTTACGGAGACGAAAAGCCCCCTGCTATTGCCGATTTTATGGCCAGTGTACGTGCTCACCTAGGAGACAGGGCTTTAACCTTGGTCTTTGAACCAGGCCGTTCTATTTGTGCCGATGCAGGTGTTTTGCTCACTCGTGTAGAATACATAAAGAACAATGGCGACAAGTATTTTGCTATTGTTGATGCAGCCATGAATGACCTTATTCGTCCTGCCCTGTATAGCGCATGGCAAGACATCATTCCAGCCGACTTAACCACCGATGCAAAAGTGCAAAATTTTGACATCGTTGGCCCCATTTGCGAAACCGGCGATTTTTTGGGGAAAGATCGTAGTCTGGCTATCACCGCTGGAGATTTAATGGCCGTATGTAGTTCTGGTGCCTACGGTTTTGGTATGGCGTCTAATTACAACAGCCGCAACCGTGCCGCCGAAGTGATGGTGGACGGAAATCGCTCCCATCTTATTGGTGAGCGTGAACAATTAACACAGCAATGGGCTAGAGAACGCCTGCTGCCAAAAGGTTAAGGAAAAGGGCTAAAATGCTATTACGTTTTGCCAAAATGCACGGTCTCGGTAATGACTTTATGGTGATTGACCTTATCACTCAGCGCGCGCATTTGTCGGCTGCGCAAATCCGTCACTTAAGTGACCGAAATACAGGCGTAGGGTTTGATCAATTATTATTAGTAGAGACCCCACAAACACCTGATGTGGATTTTCGCTACCGTATTTTTAACGCCGATGGTACGGAAGTGGAGCATTGCGGCAATGGTGCCCGTTGTTTTGCAAAATTTGTGCACGATCAGCGCCTAACAGGTAAGCGTGAAATAACCGTACAGACCAGCAATGGGCGCATTGTTTTAAAGATGCTGAAAGACCCGTATGTAGAAGTAGATATGGGTGAGCCCATTTTAAAGCCGCAGTTAATTCCGTTTGATGCCTCAGCTCAAGCTCCTAGCTACACCATTGAACAAGATGGCCAAACATATGCCATAGGTGCCCTATCAATGGGCAACCCCCATGCCGTACTTGTGGTGGATGATGTGAATTCGGCGCCCGTGCTAGAGCTGGGCGCAAAACTAGAGCAGCACCCAAGGTTTGCTAACAAAGCTAATATTGGTTTTATGCAAATTATAGATCGTCAAACCATTAGATTACGTGTATTTGAGCGTGGCGTTGGAGAAACCAAGGCGTGTGGTACCGGAGCCTGTGCAGCGGTTGCTGTGGGCCAGCTACAGGGTTTATTAGACACGCAGGTCACCGCTCATCTTACGGGCGGAGACTTAGAGATCAACTGGCAAGGCAGCGGACATCCTTTAACAATGAGCGGCCCCGCCACCCATGTGTATGAAGGCCAAATAAAATTATGAGTCAAACAAGAAACAGCACCCCAGAAACTAAAAATCAGTCTCTAGATGACGATGCGGTAGCAGATTATTTGCGCCAAAATCCAGATTTCCTCAGTCAGCATCCAGACCTTTTGGCCGACATGGAATTGGCCCATCATTGTGGCCAAGCTACGTCACTTATCGAGCGTCAGACCCAAGTCATGCGTCACAAAATAAAAGACTATGCTGTAAAAATGTCAGATATCTTAGACACTGCACGCCGCAACGATGTGCAGTTTGAAAAAACCAAACGTTTGGTCATGGAGCTGTCTGCGGCCACCCATTTAAATGCCCTCACCGAGGCTTTAAAAAAGAGCTTTACCCTTGAGTTTCATGCTGATGTTATTCACTTGGCTTTATTCTCTAGTCTCAAACCTGGAGACACCCACCCAAATTTAACTAGTGCTACCAAAGAAGCTTGTGCCAATCATGATGACATTCGTGCTTTAGCTGCTAAGAACTGGACTTATTGTCAGGCGTTTAATGACACAAAATTACACGACCTATTCCCACACCATCATAAGCTCAAATCTAGCGCTATTGTGCCACTGTATATTGCCGACCAAGCTTTAGGTGTTCTTATTATCGCCAGTAATGCCAAAGATCATTATCACGACCAACTAGACACTTTATTCTTAAACCACGTTGCCGCTGTAACGGGTCGTTGTCTAGGCAGAATTCAGAACTAATATGGCACATGCCAACGAACCTCTCGACCAGGTAATGCAACAATACTTGCATTACCTGGCCTATAACAGACGTTATTCTGTCCATACTATTTCTGCCTATCGGCGGGACATCAAGCGTTTGATGGTTACCCTTGAAGAGCGTGGTAACCAGTTATGGAGCGACGCCCAAGCCGACACTGTTAGAGCCGCGTTAACCACTGCTCGAAGGGCAGACTTAGCACCTAAAAGCATTCAGCGTATACTCTCAAGCTGGCGCAGTTTCTTTACCTACCTATTACAACAAAATTTGGTGAAAAATAATCCGGCAGAAGGGGTTCAAGCGCCTAAGTCACCACGCAGGTTGCCAAAGAGTTTAGACCCAGACCAAATTAGCCAAGTACTCGATGCCCCTGTGGCTGCAGACAATCCGCTGGCTTTGCGCGATAAAGCCATGTTAGAACTCACTTATTCATGCGGCTTGCGTTTAGCAGAATTGGCTAGCCTTAACCTGCTTGATTTGGACCTTGCCGATGCCAGCCTCAGGGTAACTGGTAAAGGCAATAAAACCAGGCAGCTGCCGATAGGGCAGCAGGCCATTATTGCCATTAAATTATGGCTAGACCAACGTCGGCAAGTTAAGTGTCTAGACCCAAATGCCCTGTTCATTAATCACCTAGGCCAACGTATGGGAGTGCGTGGCATTCAACTGCGCATGGCTAAAATGGCCGCCGCCCATGGCCAACATATTCACCCCCACATGTTGCGTCACTCCTTTGCCAGCCATCTATTACAATCCAGCGGAGATTTAAGAGCAGTTCAAGAGTTGCTTGGCCATAGCAACATAAGCACCACACAAGTGTATACTCATTTAGACTACCAGCACTTAGCTAAGGTGTATGATCAAGCTCACCCTCGCGCCCAAAACAAGGCCGCTGCGCACCCCAAAGAGAAACCCCCACATGATTAAAGTCATCACCTTCGATTTAGACGACACATTATGGGCCATCAACCCGGTGATCGACAAAGCCAATCAGCGCATGCTCGATTGGATGAATAGCCATGCGCCAAAATTTAGCCAAACCTACAACCATCAGGGTATTGATCAACTTAGGGAGGAAATTGTTGCCAACAAGCCCCATCTAAAAAATGACCTAAGCCAAATTAGGGTCGCTCTTATCCAGCTTGGATTGTCGCGTTGCGGTTATGAGGCCTCGGAGAGACTTGCCCAGCAAGCCTTTGATGTGTATTTTTCTGCACGTAATGATGTGGATTTATTTGCCGGCACCGAGGCTCAACTCAGCGCCCTAAAAAAAACCTATCAAATAGGCGCCCTCACTAACGGCAATGCCGATTTGGAGCAAGTAGGCATTGATCATTTATTTGATTTCTATTTTAACTCCGCACAAATAGGCGTAAGCAAACCTCACCCAGACTTTTTTACTAAGGCGCTGGAACACACAGGCCTGAGTGCTGAGTGCTTTATTCATATTGGTGATCACCCACAACACGATATCGCTGGCGCCCAAACCATGGGCATGCGCACTATTTGGATGAATCCTGAACAAAAGTCATGGCCAAGTGACCAACGCCGTCCCTGTGAAGAGATACAACACCTTGATCAACTCAGCGCTGCAGTCGCCAATATCCATGGCCACTGAACATGCTTTTGCGCCCTACGTACGGGCGCTCGGCAAAGGCAAGCGTGGTAGCCGTTCGCTGACTCAAAATGAAGCTCGCGATGCGATGAGTATGATTCTGCAACAGCAAGTAGAACCAGAACAGCTAGGGGCTTTCTTAATGCTGCTGCGATTAAAAGAAGAAACTCCAGAGGAGTTGGCCGGTTTTGTGGAGGCCGTGCGGCATTTTCACCAATACTCCCCGGATCAAGTATCTGGCATTAAAGTGGACATTGACTGGGCTAGTTATGCTGGCAAAAAACGCCACTTGCCTTGGTTTCTTTTGGCAGCACTTACCCTAGCCGACCAAGGTGTTAAAGTGTTTATGCACGGTGCCAAAGGTCACACCCAAGGGCGCATCTATAGTGAAGATGTATTACAGCAACTGGGCTTGCCAGTGGCTAATAGCTGGCGGCAGGTTGAAGCGCAACTTCAGCGCCATAACTTTAGCTTTATGAGCTTAGAACACCTTAGCCCTGCTTTAAATCACATTATCGGTTTACGGTCTATTTTTGGTTTACGCTCGCCAGTACATACTCTCACTCGTTTATTGAACCCACTAGCAGCGAAGCACACTATAGATGGCGTGTTTCACCCTGCCTATGGCCCATTACATCAACAAACGGCCCTGCTATTAAAACACCCACGCAGTTTAACCATTCGTGGTGACGGCGGCGAGGCGGAAGTACGTCCCGACAACGAATGTGAGCTACAGTGGGTAGATGCACAAACGGCTAGCTGCCAAATATGGCAACGCCAACTTCCTAAACGTAATACACAAGAGCAGCAACTCGACCCACGCCGCTTACAATTATTATGGCGCGACGAACAACAAGACTCTTATGGTGAGGCTGCTGTCATCAGCACATTAGCCACTTGCCTAGTGCTTTTAGGCAAAGCAAAAGAGCAACAAGACGCTACTCTACTAGCAACAAATTGGTGGCAAAATAGAAATCGAACCCTTATGTAATATGGTTATAAGAATTAAGTTTCTTATAACTATATTATTTTTGTTGTATCGTTTATATAATTCATTTAGTATTCCGCTGTTTTTAGGCTAATTCACCTACTTGGCGGTCAAAAGAGGACGACATTTGCATGAATAGAGCAATCTATCCAGGAACCTTCGATCCAATTACACACGGACATGTTGACCTTATAGAAAGAGCGTCGAGGTTATTCGAAGAAGTTATCGTTGCAGTGGCGGAAAGCCCTAAAAAACGCCCAATGCTAGGCTTAGAGAAACGTGTAGAATTGACGCGCATCATCACGGAGCCGCTAGGAAACGTTACTGTTATTGGATTTAGTGGCCTTTTAACAGAACTACTCCCCGAGCAAGGAGCAAATATTATCCTTCGTGGTTTACGAGCCGTGTCGGATTTTGAATACGAATTTCAGTTAGCTAAAATGAATCGGGTACTGGCGCCGGATGTAGAGAGCATGTTTTTAACCCCTGCGGAAAAACACTCATTTATTTCATCAACCCTAGTCCGTGAAATTGCCTCCTTAGGTGGCGATGTGTCTCAGTTCGTCCACCCGCTGGTGGTTGCAGAACTCAAGCAACATTTGGGCAACTAAAGCAATTAAGCATTGCCCGTAGATTTATAAAATCACGTGGCGTATAAATAGGAACAGTAACATGTCTTTAATTATTACCGACGACTGCATCAACTGTGATGTATGTGAACCGGAATGTCCTAACGAGGCAATCACGCCCGGGGAAGAAATTTACGAAATCGACATGAACAAGTGCACTGAATGTGTAGGCCATTATGACGAACCTCAGTGTGTAGAAGTTTGCCCCGTAGACTGTATCCCTAAAGATCCAGATAACGTGGAAACAACCGATCAATTAATGGATAAATACATTAAGCTCACGGCAGCATAAAGCCGTCACAACCGCGGGGTGGGTATGGAAACAAAAAAACTACAGGAACTTCTTGGCCGGCTGCATGCTGAATTAGCTGATCATCAAATTGATGACCCGAAGGTGCAACAGCAACTGCAAACTTTGCTGCAAGATATCCACAATCAAGCTGAAAGCACATCCCACCCTCAGGTGCCTCAAGCGCAAAATGCCTCTGACTTTGCATTGCTTTTAAATGCGCAATTCCCGCGCCTAAGCTCAACGGTTCGAGAAATTGCCGACCAGCTTGGTAAAATGGGCATTTAACAACCGGAACCGGCTAGCGCTGACACAACTTACAATATACGGTGCTGCGCTGGCCTAGCCGACTCTCTATTAACGGCTGACCACACTGTGTACACGCATACCCGGCGCGACCATAGACCTGCAACCGTTGTTTAAAATAACCAGGATTGCCGTCACTATCAACAAAATTGCGCAGTGTAGTGCCTCCCTGCTCGATGGCCTGTGTCAGCACTAATTTGCAGGCGCCCACTAATAAACCTAAGCGTTGGGCAGAGATTCGGCCAGCCTGCCTGTGGGGGTTAATACCCGCCATAAACAACGCTTCGTTGGCGTAAATATTACCCACGCCTACCACTTTTTTACTGTCCATCAATAGGCTTTTAATCGCCAGCTTTTTGCCTTTACACGCCTTCAGCAAGTGCACAGGGTTAAAATCTTCGGACAATGGTTCTGGCCCCAAATGCGCTAACAACGCATGCTCCATGACTGGATGAGTTTGCCATAATATACAGCCAAAGCGCCTAGGATCTCTGTATCTCAGAGTGACTTTCTCAAACACCAAATCCACATGATCATGATATGAGCACGGCTCGTCATGGGCCACAATGCGCATACTGCCCGTCATCCCTAAATGACCAATGATGCACCCATGATCAAATTCAAACAAAAGGTACTTGCCTCGGCGAAGCACTTTGTTTAGCCGCCGCCCCTCTACCTGGGCGGCTAAGTCACTAGGCACTGGCCATCGCAAACGCGAGTCCCTAACCATCACGTTCACAAGAGTTTGTGCCTCGATATGAGGGCTAATACCGGCGCGGGTGGTTTCTACTTCTGGCAATTCTGGCATGGATGATTAACAGCCCAATTATCTGAATGTATTAAACCCTATGAAGCCATGAAAAGAGCATCATATCAATGACCTAAGATGTCATTTTTTGGCTACGTTATTGACAGTGCCGATGAAAAGGTTATGGTGATAAGTAGATTAGGTGTATTTAACGCCCTGCCTTGTGAGGAAACACTAATGCTTAAATCCGTAAAAGTTGCAGATTACATGACCCGACAGCTCATCACTTTTCATGCGGACACGTCATTATTTGACGCCATTAAAACTTTTTCTGAACACCAAGTTTCTGGCGCTCCTGTCATTGATCGAGCCGGCATGTTGGTGGGGGTAATGTCTGAAGTAGACTGCCTGAGGGGCATACTGGATAAAACCTACCATGAAGAAGAAGTGGGTGGCACCGTGGGTGAATTTATGACATCCAAGGTAGACACCATCGGGGCTAATACAGACATTATTGCCGTAGCAGAACAGTTTATTCATCGTGGCAGGCGTCGTATTCCTGTGGTTGAAGAAGGTAAGCTCGTGGGCCAGGTAAGCCGTAAAGACATACTTCGCGCCGTGAACGATTTCATTTGCAAAGACTGTAATTAAGTCACTAAAATTTAAGCTTTATTTATGCTAAAATAATCAACATATCTAGCTTATTTTATCGGTTAAATCGCTCTATGGGCCGCCTGCGTAATAAACATATCATCCTTGCCATAAGCGGGGGCATTGCTGCCTATAAAAGTGCAGAACTAGTGCGGCTTTTAGTTAAAACTGGCGCCCAAGTTCAGGTGGTAATGACCTCTGGTGCTACCGAATTTATCACCCCACTTACCTTACAAGCTTTATCTGGCAATCCTGTCCATCAGCATTTATTAAACCCCCAAGCCGAAGCTGGCATGGGGCATATACAGCTGGCGCGTTGGGCAGACTTATTAGTGATTGCTCCGGCAAGTGCCAATGTTATCTCTCGCCTTGCTCAAGGTCAGGCCAACGATTTATTGACCACTTTGTGTCTGGCTACCCACGCTCCGGTTCTTCTCGCACCTGCCATGAACCAAGCCATGTGGCATGATCAGGCCACTCAAGCTAATGTACAAATCCTTATTGATCGTGGCCTTCAAATGCATGGACCTGCTCAAGGCGAGCAGGCTTGTGGTGATGTAGGCGCCGGCCGCATGCTTGAGCCTAACGAGATATTAACCGCCCTAGAAACTCAGTTTGACCAAGGTCTCCTTGTGGATAAAACCTTAGTCATTACCGCAGGCCCCACTAGAGAAGCCATAGATCCCGTACGCTATGTCAGCAATCATAGTTCTGGAAAAATGGGTTATGCCATTGCACAAGCAGCCAGAGACCAGGGTGCAAAAGTCATACTCATCAGCGGCCCAACCCAACTTCCTATTCCTGATGGCGTCACTTTTGTAGCCGTGCAAAGTGCCCAAAATATGCTTGATGCCAGCATCAAAGCAGTTGCTGCGGCAGACTTCTTTATTGCAACGGCAGCAGTGGCCGATTATCGACCTGCCAAGGTGTCGGAACAGAAACTTAAAAAACAAAATTCGGATCATGGGCTGACTTTAGAAATGGTGCAAAATCCCGATATACTGGCATCTATGGTGCAACGGTTTCCAAAAGCCGTACATATTGGCTTTGCTGCAGAAACTGAAGACATTATCGCCCACGCACAGGATAAATTAGTCCGTAAAGGCGTTTCCATGATCATTGCTAATGACGTTTCTAAGCCTGGTATCGGTTTTAACAGCGACAACAATCAAGTGAGCTTGGTGACCGCTGACGATGTACAAAAACTACCCTTATTATCCAAACCACAACTGGCTCGCCAACTGGTTGAAGCCATCAGTCACATTTCTCATAAGGCCTAAATAACATGTCCCAACGCCCACAATTAGCCGTAAAAATACTTGATCCTCGTTTAGGACAGGAGATGCCTCTTCCTGCCTACGCCACAGACGGTTCAGCCGGTATGGATTTACGTGCTTGTATTAACGAGGCTATCACCTTAAATCCAGGGCAAACAGAACTTATCCCTACGGGTATGGCGATCCATATTGAATACCCTGGTTTATGCGCGATGTTATTGCCCCGTTCTGGGTTAGGCCACAAGCACGGCATTGTACTGGGTAACCTTGTAGGGCTGATTGACTCTGATTATCAGGGCCAACTCATGGTATCCTGCTGGAATCGTGGTGCCACGCCGTTTGTCATTGAACCTGCTGAACGTATTGCTCAAATGGTATTAGTTCCAGTGGTTCAAGCCCAACTCACCATTGTTGACGATTTTGATGCCAGCCTTCGGGGAGAAGGCGGGTTTGGTCATTCTGGTCGCCAATAAGCCTTTAACTTACTCACTATAGGACACCCACAGCATGGATCGCTTACGCTACCAACCCCCTCAGCCTCTTTCAAAGGAAATTTTTAGAGCCTATGACATCCGCGGCATCGTTGTGGAACAACTCAGCGAAGCGATGCTTTACCATATTGGTTTAGCCATAGGCACACAGGTAAGGCGCAGCGGTGAAGACAGCATTGCAGTAGGCGCCGATGGACGGTTGTCTAGCCCAGTGTTAAGCCTTGCCCTGATGGCAGGCCTAGCAGATACCGGGTGCCGGGTATTAAATCTGGGCGCCGTACCTACCCCAGTGCTGTACTTTGGGGTGAAAACTTTGGGAACGGCTTCTGGGGTTATGCTCACGGGCAGCCACAATCCTTCCAACTACAACGGTTGTAAGATTGTTATCGGTGGCGAAACTTTAGCCAACCAAAGTATCTTAGCATTACATGACCTCATTGAAGCTCAAGATTATGAACGAGGCATTGGCGACATTGAACAACATGCTATTGCTCAAGCTTACCAACACCGCATCACAAGTGACGTTAAGCTGACCAGGCCCCTTAAGGTGGTATTGGATGCTGGCAACGGCATTGCTGGAGATATTGCACCCAAGCTATTTAAACAGTTAGGTTGTGAGGTAATTCCGCTATTTTGTGAAGTGGATGGCAACTTTCCCAACCACCACCCAGACCCAGGAAAACCTGCAAATTTAGTGGATTTACAAGCCGCGGTGGCGCACCATAAAGCCGACATTGGCCTTGCTTTTGACGGTGACGGCGACCGCGTTGGCGTGATTACTGAAACTGGGCAAATGATATACCCAGACAAGCTGCTGATGCTTTTTGCCGAAGACGTGATTAGCCGTAACCCTAGTGCCGAAATAATTTACGATGTGAAATGTACACGTTTGTTAGAGCCCTTCATCCAAAGTAAAGGTGGGGTACCCACCATGTGGAAGACAGGGCACTCGCTAATCAAAAGCAAAATGATTGAAAGCGGCGCTTTATTAGCCGGTGAAATGAGTGGCCATATCTTCTTTAAGGAACGTTGGTACGGATTTGATGACGGCATATACAGCGCCGTACGCTTATGCGAAATTTTAGCTAATTCACACAACCCTGCTAGCGTATTATTTGAGCGTTTCCCAGAAGACGTTAGCACTCCAGAAATTAATATTACAGTAGCAGAAGACGAAAAGTTTAAATTGGTAGCGCAATTACAAAAAGCCCAGTTCCCCACGGGCAAGGTGTCCACTATCGATGGCATCCGTGTGGACTACCCCGATGGTTGGGGCTTAGTAAGAGCGTCTAATACAACACCCGTGTTAGTCTTACGCTTTGAAGGCCAAAATCGAGCGGCCCTTGAACGCATTCAGAATGAATTTCAACAGCATTTACATGCCGTGGATGCAAAACTCACCGTACCGGATTACGCCCTATGACACTCGATCGCAAAGCTGCCATTAACGTTGCTCAAGTATTAAGCGAAGCCCTACCCTATATTCAACGCTTTACGGGCAAAACCATTGTTGTAAAATTTGGCGGCAACGCCATGATTGATGAAGACCTTAAAAATAGCTT
Source organism: Gammaproteobacteria bacterium (assembly GCA_028598985.1). Lineage (GTDB taxonomy): Bacteria > Pseudomonadota > Gammaproteobacteria > Pseudomonadales > Balneatricaceae > Njordibacter. The sequence goes on along the minus strand of JAQRMV010000051.1, from coordinate 4,173 downwards.
CGCGCGCGACATTGTTTTGATGAAGTTAGTGGGTATGAATCCAGTTGTGGTGCATGGCGGCGGCCCACAAATAGGCGACTTATTATCCAAGCTTAATATCGAGTCACACTTTGTTAATGGTATGCGTGTTACAGATACCGCCACCATGAATGTTGTGGAAATGGTGTTGGGCGGCTCGGTGAATAAAGACATCGTCAATTTGATTAACCAAAACGGCGGGCAAGCCATCGGTTTAACAGGCAAGGATGGTAAGCTCATTCAAGCAAAGCAGCTAAAAGTAACCCATCAAACCCCACAGGTGCTAGCACCAGAAATTATCGACATTGGCCACGTAGGTGAAGTGAGCGCCATCAATACCAACGTGCTCGACATGCTCCACAACAGTGATTTTATACCCGTTATTGCCCCCATCGGTGTTGATGATGAGGGCAATTCTTATAACATCAATGCAGATTTAGTAGCCGGTAAAGTAGCCGAAATTCTACAAGCGGAAAAGCTCATGCTGCTTACCAATACCGCTGGCCTATTGGACAAAGAAGGCAATTTATTAACTGGTCTATCTACCAGCCAAGTAGATAACCTCATTGCAGACGGTACTATTCACGGCGGTATGCTACCCAAAATAGGTTGCGCCCTCGATGCTGTAAAAGGAGGCGTAAAGCGTGCCCACATTATTGATGGCCGGGTGAACCACGCAACATTACTAGAAATATTTACCGATCGCGGTGTTGGCACGCTAATCACTAGCACCGACGAAAACAATACCACAACATAAAGAAGCCATAATCAACCTATGACCGAAGCTAAAACCTCCCGCAAAGAACAGATTCTTCACGCCTTAGTAGAAATGCTAGAAGACCCTAGTGGCCGCATTACCACGGCCACATTAGCCAAACGTGTAGGTGTAAGCGAAGCCGCGTTATACCGACACTTTGCCAGTAAGGCACAAATGTTTGATGCGCTAATCGAGTTCGTAGAAGAGACTATTTTTAGTCGCTCTAAAATGATACAGAAGCAAGACTTGGGCGCATTAGCTCAGTGCCAACAAATACTCACACTACTACTGACCTTTGTGGAGCGTAATGCAGGCATTAGCAGACTTCTAACAGGGGAAGCCCTAGGGGGAGAGAACGAGCGGTTAAATACTCGGGTTAACCAGCTGTTTGAAAAATTAGAAACCCAACTTAAGCAGATACTAAGGGAAGCGGAAATGCGCGAAGGCTTGCGTACTCTAGACACCCCCAGCAATAGTGCCAATTTATTAATTGCTGTAGCAGAGGGCCGCATACGCCAGTATAGTCGTACTCACTTTCGCCTTAAACCTACCGCAGCATGGGCAGACCAATGGGCCGTGCTTAGCCAGAGCATTATGCGTTAAAGCCTATACACCAAAATCTTGGCGGTATTTTTGCATGGCGGTAACCTGATCTTGTCTGCCACCGTCTTCGCGTAGATATTCCAGCACATCATCAAAGCTAATAATGCTCACTACCTTCATGTTGTAATCGCGCTCTACCTCTTGGATCGCCGACAACTGGCCTTGGCCTTTTTCCATGCGGTTAATGGCAATCAATGTGGCCGCTGGTGTGGCCTGATGGGCTTCAATAATGGCCATGACTTCACGTATAGCCGTGCCCGCTGTGATCACGTCGTCGACAATAACAACCCGACCTTTAAGCTCTGCGCCAACAATAGAGCCGCCTTCTCCGTGGGCCTTCGCTTCTTTGCGATTAAACGCGTAGGGCATGTCAATGCCGTGATGTTCGCTTAATGCCACTGCCATGGTCGTGGCTAAAGGAATGCCTTTATAGGCTGGGCCCAAGATAACGTCACATTGGATAGCAGAATCCACCAATGCCTGGGCAAAATATTGGCCTAAACGCGCCAAGGCTGAGCCGGTATTGAACAACCCAAAATTAAAGTAATAGGGGCTGAGACGACCAGATTTTAAGGTGAATTCACCAAACCGCAATACATCACGTTCAATAGCAAACTCAATAAATTCACGCTGATAGTCTTTCATAATTTTCTCTATATTGCCTGGGTAAAACCACATACATCATAGCGGCCCAAGGGGGCTCGCTTTTAACTGGCGGCATTATACACTATGGTTCGCTTATCTGGGCTGATAGGCAAGCAATACTTATTTCTCTGCATCTAGCTAGAAAAGTACTTTTTCCAGAAGTAGTTTAAATTGCTTTTCTTCGCCCTCATCCAATATTGAGAAAGTGTTCTTATTTATATTACCTACTATTGAAAACAATACAGGGGCTAATGCCTTTCCTTTTACTGTTAATCTAATGCACAAACTTCGTTTTGAAATTGTACTTTCATGTCTTTCAAGCAATCCGTTTTTTTCAAGCACATCAATATTTCTAGTTATTGCATAGCTTAGCATAGACACTTTTTTTCCAATTGCTGTCTGAGTGACATTATCCTTTTCCAATAGTGTCATCAATATGGCAAATTGTCCTAGATTTAGCCCATGAGGCTCTAAGTCTTTTTTCATCTCTTTATCAAGCTTTGCAGAAAGGGACTTAACCATCCAGCCAATACTGTTTTTTCTCACCTCTGTTGCAGGTGTCTCGCTAAGTGCGGTATCTCTATTTTTCATGCTGTATATATTACGGTTAAAAGGAGTAGTTGCAAATGTTGCATTTGCAACATACTATTGGCTTTTTATTTATACTGTTAGGAGTTTGTCATGAGCCGATACCACCCCATTTTAGTAGTGTTTCATTGGTTATTAGCCATAATGATTATTATAGGGCTAGTAATGGGAGGCAGTGTTCTAAGTGAAACACCGAATAGTGCTCCTGAAAAATTGTTTTTTCTAAAAATGCACATGTCAGCAGGAATGATCATTTTAATTCTAATGGTTGTTCGTCTAGTCATTCGTTTTAGTACAAAAAAGCCACCCCACGCGGACATTGGAAATACACTCCTTAATAAATTAGGTGTTACTACACACTATCTTTTTTATCTCATTATTATTCTTATGGGGGTTAGTGGAATTGCCATAGCAAATTTAGCAGGCTTACCTGATATTGTGTTTGGTGGCTCTGGAGCGGCATTACCTGCTACATTTGATGAGCTTCCTCCTCGTACGGCACATGGAGTTTTAAGCATCATTCTTAAATTATTAATAGCGGGACATATTGCTGCATTTATCTATCATCAATTTATTCGCAAAGATAGTTTGTTTTCTAGAATGTGGTTTGGCAAACGTACCTAGGTTATTATTATGTTAAAGAAAATTATAAATTTCACTCAAGAAATTGGCACTATTATGTATGTAGGGGGAATTCTCTCTCATATCGTAATTGGTGTGATTCTTGGACACTCTGATGCTAGTACGGCATATCATGTAGGTATTTATAAAGAAATGAGTGCCTATATTCTTATTTTGCCTGGGCTGGCAATTAAAATAGTATCTGATCTGGTTTTATACTTTCAATACGAGCATAAGCCTAACTGGTTAAAGCTAAAGTTCTTAATGATTGCATTTTTGGCAATTAATGCCTTTGTTTTTCTTGTTCCAATGATGCCTGAATTAGTGACTCTAGCTAAGGAATCATTACCCGCTGGTCAAGTGAGCCAAGCTTATCTTGATAAAGCAAATACAGAAAAGCTCATTGGCATGTCAAATGTTATTCCACTTATCTTAGAGTTGCTCTTAGGGTCATTTAAGCCAAAGCTTGGCAGTGAAAGACAGTAATTTATTTTTTTGGAGTTTACGCGAATGTATGATATTTCTATTTTATTAATTCTCTTTGGTATGTGAGCGATTTTTGGTACTGCATTAACAGCTACTATGACTATGTTTGCCAAAGATTTAATGGAGCAGTTTTCATGTAGTGAGAACTGTTGTTAATGGGCTTGTTTTTATTATGTTTATCAGTAACTTAATCTATTTTAGCAGTTAAAAATAGCCTAACAAGTTAACCCACCCGAAAACCAATTCAAACCGCCCCTTGAGAGTGGGCCCTGGGCTAAGACCATGTTACAATTCGCTGGAAATAATAAATAAACTCCTTATGCATGACGGTGCTTCTTTTGTAGGCCCATCTATGCGAGTGACCATACAATACCCATGCGTGTTATTACCCTAAATGTAGAAGGCCTGCGCCAAGCCGCCGAACGTGGCCTATTTGATTGGATGATTGCCCAAGA